>JBIKQN010000072.1:0-6780 GCA_044349615.1 Phycisphaerales bacterium | reverse complement strand
ACATGGGCTTCAAGGTAGAAGAAATGCACCGCCTACCTGGTAGCGAAGTTGGGCTTGCCGAAGTGGTCTATCGATTGAGTGGACCGTTCGTCTACGGCTACATGAACTGCGAACGCGGAACACACCGTCTTGCACGTGTCAGCCCATTCAACGCTGAAGGTAAGCGACAGACCAGCTTTGCAACCCTTGATGTAACGCCAGAGTTTGAAGACAACGGACTCACCATCCCGGATAAGGATCTGGAAATCATCGCGTTCGTCCGCGCAAGTGGACCCGGTGGACAGAACGTAAACAAAGTGGCCAGCGCCATCCGCGTCACGCACTTGCCTACTGGCTTGCAAGTGGTGGCGAGTACTTTCCGCGATCAATTGCAGAACAAGGCGCAGGCCTTGGCAGTGATGCGCTCCAAACTGGAAGCCCTTGAGGAAGAGCGCCGTCAAGCGGAACTTGATGCAGCGGTCGGCGGCAAGGTTGACCGTGGTTGGGGCACACAGATCCGCTCATATGTCTTCTATGACAATCGCGTAAAAGACCACCGAACTGGCTTCGAAATGATGATTCCGCAGCGCGTCTTGGATGGCGACATTGGCGGATTCATTGACGCCGAACTGAAGCGTCGTCGAGCCGAGCGCGAGGAAGCGCCCGTATGAGTACGCCTCCCGCTGGTATCAGTGCCGCGGGAGGACGTTGGATACTGGTGGGAACCGTTACGGGTGCGCTCTTTGGCATTGCTGCCATGGCTCACTTGCTGCCACCGAATGGAATGATTGACTACCCGACGATTGACCGGATGCTTCGGTCGATTGATCCAATAGCAACATGGGCGGTCTTTGTCTCGGCGGGGAGCGTTGCATACACCGGCATGATGGCACGGAAACGCCGCGTATTGATGCCGTTCATTTCAGGCCTCGTGTTTACCACGCTCATGGCCTCGATTCTGATCTTCTGGATGTATGCGGAAGCCAACGAGAGCGCTGTGGAGCGGACCGACCTCACTGAGAGCCAGCGCCTAGTAGCGGCTGCGCTGCATGAATCCGTTGACGATCGCCTCTCGGCGGCGGCCCAATTAGCGGCGCGGACCGATGATGCACCAAATGATGCGTGGGTGACCGCTGCACGTACATATGCAGTGGACTTTCATGGAACGATTGCGGTCGCCATCCTGAACGCACGCGGCGAGATTGAGCGAGGGTCCACTGTCCCACCGGAAAATGCCCATCGATTTGGGACAGACCTCAATCGCATCGCTGCGCCTGCAACAACGGGCGATCGAGCAATGGCCACCGTCGGAACCGACATTGCGATGTCAATTCCGGCCGCTGGCGGTCGCGCGTTGGTCGTACTTGTCGATTCGAAGACACTCTTGCGGCCAATCATGTCTGGCATCTCTGACGAACTTGCACTCACGATCAGCATGACTGCTCCAGGCAGTGCCCCTGCCATCGTTGGCGACCCAAACGTCGGCTTATCCATCATTGATCATCCGCCAGCAACCGTCTTCGGCACTGCAGGTCTTGAGTGGGCCGTGCACATCCGTCCTACCAGCGAGTGGATCAATCGACACCATCATCGCGCGAACACCATCATTGTGCTCCTTGGCGCTATGACGTCATTCGCTTGTGCACTCTTGATCCTCGCCATTTCCACAGAGATGCGCGCCCGAGGATCGCGCGAAATCGCAGAGCGGGAAGTTCAAGGTGCGGTTGCCCGCGCACGCATCAGTGCGCATGCACGGGATGCCATTTCTCAAGAAGCGAGCCATGTGATCCGCGCACGCATTCGCGAGACGGCGCGCGCTCTTGATGCTGCTACCGACCCGCGCGGCACCGATGTCTCCCGCACGGAAGCGCTACAGCGCATTGGTGCCAGCCTCACGCATGCCGAGGCTGAAGTTGCTGCACTGCTTGAGTCAACACCGCATACACGAGTGGCTCGAGCTGAAAAAGCAGCCGAAATTCATCATCACTACGCATCTGCAGTGCTTGAGTTTCCGGGCGGACCAACCATTTCCCTCACTGAACCTGTGTCCGCAGAGGCAATTGCACAAATCCAGCGTGAACTTGGATCAAGCACATTCGCAATCATCACAAGCGACAATCCGATGAGTATTCCCGGATCGGCGCATGCCAACATGCTCCGACGCAGCGTCCTAGCACTTGAACTTCGTAATGCAAAATTAGTTCATCGCCCCGTGATTGGGCGGAGCGCGGACGGCAAGTGGTCAGAGAATGGATTTGCGATTGCTGCAAGTATTGGCGAAGCAGATGCCCTCTCTGAGATTCACGCGCAGCGCGCGTACTACTGGTTCAACGGATCGGCCTTCTTGATTCATGGCATGATGCCAGAGCACGGCGCCATTCTCCTTCCGCGACCACTCTCGGAATTGTCGGAATCATGACAGTGGACACGCCCGAAGTATCGATCTTGCGCCAAGTGGCTGCGGGCGAGCCGGGCGCGATGGTTGCATGCATGGATCGCTTCGGCGGACTCGTGTGGTCACTTGCCCGAAGACTTGCGCTCGGCGGCTCAGACGCAGACGACGCCGTGCAAGAGATCTTCATCGATGTCTGGAAGAGCGCTGCACGATTCGACCCAGCGATTGCCAGCGAGACCACCTTTGTTGCCATGATTGCGCGGCGTCGGCTCATTGACCGCGGCAGGCGGCGCCAGCGGCGGCTTGATGCCACTTCTCTCCCTGATGCACTTCAGCCCACTGCCGAACCGATTCCCGATGCTCCGGAGCGCAATGAACAGGCTGGTCGCGCCACCGCCGCCCTTGAGAAATTGCGCCCAGAGCAACAACGGGTTCTGCAACTAGCCATCTATCACGGTTGTTCGCATGAGGAGATTGCGCGCTCCACCGGACTGCCACTTGGAACCGTAAAGACACATGCGCGCCGTGGCCTGATCAGGCTTCGGGAGATCTTGGAGTCAGAGGGTGCCCTCGGTACATCTCTTTCTGATGGTATTTCTGAGGCAAATTCGGCCGACCAGCCAGCCAAGCTGACAAAAAATCCTTAATTAGTCCGTGAAGGCGGTCTCCTGTGCCCAACCAACATGTGGGTCACGGGTAAACCTCAGATCTTCACATGCTGACCTCCCACCTTTCCGCGATCGTCGCGGCCGCGCTCAGCGCCGGCCCAACCACCACGCCCGATGCATCCATGCTTCGCTACCCGGACATCGGGCGCGAAGACATTGTCTTTGTCTATGCAGGCAACCTTTGGCTCGTTCCCAAAGTGGGCGGCATGGCTCGGCCGCTCACCACTGCCGCGGGCGCAGAGGTCATGCCCCGCTTCTCGCCAGATGGCAACACGATTGCGTTCGTGGGCAACTACGACGGAAACCGTGATCTCTATGTCATCCCAACCGTTGGTGGAGCACCCGAGCGCGTCACGCACCACCCAACCGCAGAGTTGATGAACGAATGGACCGCTGACGGCTCCCTAGTTTTTAGTGCAAGTGGCATGGAGGGCATTGCCCGTGCTGGTCGCCTGTACAAAGTAAAGGAGACTGGCGGACTCCCGGAAGCGCTGCCAGTTCCGTACGGAACCAACGGCACCATCAGTGCTGATGGCGAGTGGTTGGCATACACGCCGCATTCCATCGATGGTCGCACGTGGAAGCGCTACAGCGGCGGCATGCAGACAGACATCTGGGCATACAACCTACGCACCAATGAAGCCAAGCGTGTCACCGACTACGAAGGAATCGACACCCTGCCAATGTGGAGCGGGTCCATGCTCTACTACTTGAGCGATGCCACGAGCGATGCCAAGGCGCCGCACAAACTCAACATTTGGTCATGGGATTCCAAGTCCGGCGCTACCAAGCAAGTCACCTCATTCACTGACGAAGACATCAAGTGGCCCGCCATCGGCGATGGCGAGATTGTCTTCCAAAAAGGCACGAAATTGATGGTTCTTGACCTCGGTTCGGGCAAGTCCCGTTCCGTTGACGTGAAGATCCCTGGCGACCGACCAACCATTCGCACGCGTACTGAGGATGTCAGTGACGAACTGCAAGGCTCAAGCATCAGCCCGAGTGCAAAGCGCGTAGCCGTTGCAGCACGTGGAGACATCTGGACTGCCCCAGCTGAGAATGGTGTGCCACGCAACCTGACCCGCACGGACGGCATCGCTGAGCGAACGCCAGCATGGAGCCCGGACGGAAAGTGGATTGCATACTTCGATGATTCCACCGGCGAGTACGAACTGTGGGCCATGTCTTCCGATGGCAAGGGCGAGAAGAAGCAACTCACCAAGGACGGTGGTCCATTCAAGACCAGCATCCAGTGGTTCCCTGATTCCAAGAAGCTCATCTACCAAGACAAGACCGCAACCGCCTACATGGTGGACTTTGCAACAGCCGAACGAACGATGATCGACAAGGAGCCGTGGGACGGCAGCCTTGACATCAGTATCAGCCACGATGGCGCCTTCCTTGCCTACGCAAAGTCGCTGCCTGAGCGGCGGACTGCGAGTATTTGGCTCTTTGATGTTGCCAAGGGCGAAAGTCACGAAGTGACCCGTGGCGAGTTCAACGACGCCAATCCCACCTTTGATCGTGCTGGCGACTGGCTGTATTTCGCCAGTCAGCGCGGCTTTGGCAAGGCGGAATACGGTGAGTTGGATGAGACCTGGGTCTACCAAGACACCACCCGCGGCTACGCAGTGCCGCTTCGCAAGGATGTGAAGAATCCATGGCTCCTTGAGATTGATGAGGAGAAGGGCAAAGACGCCAAGAAAGACGAGAAGTCTGACGAGAAGAAGGACGAGAAGAAAGACGAAGCCAAGCCTGATGGCGCCGGTGCTGCAGAAGGCGCGCCCGCTGGGGATCGTCCGCGTCGGCGTCGTCCAAACAGCGAGATTCAAGACGAACCAAAGCCAGCAGAGCCGAAGCCAGCTGAGCCAAAGCCCGCAGAGCCAAAGCAAGACGAGAAGCCTGCTACACCCGTCGCGCCTGCCGCCACTGGCCCAGCCGGCACTTGGAACTGCACGACGAAGACCGATGAGAAGTCCATTTCATTCACACTCGTCATCACGCTCGGCGACGCTGGTGCAGTCACTGCCAAGTACAGCGCCCCCGACAACAACGGTGACATGACTGGCCAATGGGACGCGGAGAAGCGCACGCTGACTCTGGCCTCAACGGAAAAGGACAAGGTCTATTCGCTTGAGGCGACCATCGAAGGCGACGCCATCACTGGCAATGCAACCGCACAAGGCAAGGATGGCGAGGTGAAATACACCTTCACCGGAACGCGTGCCGCTGCAGATGCCAAGAAGGACGAGAAGAAGCCCGAGGTGAAGAAGCCGATGACGGTCGACTTCGACGACTTTGAATCGCGCGTCATTGAGTTGCCGCTTGGAACCACCCGTATCGGTGGCATGGCTGTCAATGAGAAGAACCAACTGGTCTTCAGCCAAGGCGGTCAGATCAAGGTCTTCGACATCAAGGACAAGAAGAAGGAAGTGAAGAAGGTTGCCGATGGCGGCGGCTTCCAGATGACAGCCGATGGCAAGAAGTTGCTCTCGGGCCTGCAAATTCTGGATGCTTCAGCCGGATCGACCGGCAAGGCCATCGTCACGCAACCAATGCTCACGGAAATCAATCCGAAGCGCGAATGGAAGCAAGTGGTGAAGGATGCATGGCGCATCTTCCGCGACTATTTCTATGACCCCAATATGCACGGCGTTGATTGGAACGGCATTGGTGCTCGCTACCTAGCAATGGTGGACGATGCCAACAGCCGCGAAGATGTGAGTTACATCATCAGTGAAATGATCAGCGAACTGAATGTTGGTCATGCCTACTACAACGGTCGCGACCCTTCCGGTGGTCCAAGCATCAGCATCGGCATGCTTGGCGTTGACTGGGAAGTTGCCATCGGTCCAGACGGCAAGAATGTCTATCGCTTCAAACACTTGGTGGCTGGCGCACCTTGGGATGTTGATGCCCGCAACCCCTTGCAAGAACTCGGTGTCAATGTCAAGGAAGGCGAGTACCTGCTTGCCGTCAATGGCCTCCCCGTCGACGGCGCAAAGGACCCATGGGCAGCATTCGAAGGTCTGAGCGGCAAGACTGTTGCACTCACCATCGGTACGAACCCTGTGATGGATGACAAGACGCGTGACGTGGTGATCAAGCCAATGGGCAGCGAAGACAACCTGCGCTACCGCGACTGGATTGAAGCAAACCGACGCTATGTAGCCGAGAAATCCGGCGGCAAGGTGGGGTACATCTATGTGCCAAGCACCGCGATTGACGGGCAGTCTGACCTCGTGCGGCAATTCCAAGGCGAGCAGTTCAAGCAAGCGCTCATCATTGATGATCGCTGGAACAGCGGTGGGCAGATTCCTTCGCGCTTCATTGAGATGCTGAATCGCCCAGTCACCAACTACTGGGCGCGTCGCGACCAGCAGGACTGGATCTGGCCAGGGAGTTCGCACAACGGTCCCAAGGCCATGCTCATCAACGGGCTTGCGGGCTCGGGCGGCGATATGTTCCCGTGGCTCTTCCGGCACGAGAAACTTGGACCATTGGTCGGCACCCGAACTTGGGGTGGCTTGGTTGGAATCAGTGGTAATCCCGGAATGATTGATGGCTCGGGCGTACGTGTTCCGGTGTTCGCCTTCTATGAGAAGGACGGCACATGGGGCATCGAAGGCCACGGCGTTGATCCAACAGTCGAGGTCTTGGATGACCCAGGCGTCATGAAGGGCGGCCCACACTTCGGTGGCGTTGACCCGCAGATGGACAAGGCTGTTGAACTTCTGC
>JBIKQN010000083.1:0-6515 GCA_044349615.1 Phycisphaerales bacterium | reverse complement strand
TGAGCCATAGAGAGCGCCAAAGGATCGACCAATGACGACCACATCTGCCAAGGCATATGCCTTACGAAGTTCGCCGATGGTGTCGAGCAGGAAGAGCTCACCGCCGCTACTCGGCGCATGTGTTGATCGGCGCGCGCAGCCCTTCAGTTCGGCGGCTGCTGCATCAAACCACTCGGGCTTTCTTGGCGCACAGAGTAACTGTGTGCCCTTGGGGACTGACTGGCGTAGCAGGCGATGTTCCTCAGGTGCAGTTGATCCGGCAACAACCAGCGGCTTGGAACGATCGATTCCCATGGCCTTAGCAAAGTCCGCAGCGCCTGGAACTTCATCTGCCACCTGCGCGGTATCCCACTTCATGGTTCCAGTGACAAACACGCTGTTGGGATGCACACCAAGACCAACAAACCGTGTTGCATAGTCTTGGTTCTGTGCAAACACAGCGTGCAGCGCTCGAAATGACGATGCCACGATAAAACGCGCCTTGATGTAGCGACTGAAACTACGCGCAGAGAGCCGACCGTTCACGACAACAACCGGAATATTGCGCTCCGCGCAGCCTGCAACAAAGTTCGGCCACACTTCAAGTTCACACAAGGCCACCAGATCCGGACGAACCCGATCAAGGAATCGCCGAACCATCCAGCTTGCATCAAACGGATATCGAACGACGGTGTGATTGCCAAAGAGGGCCTTGGCTCGTGCAAAGCCCGTGTCTGTAGTGGCGGCGATGACGATGTCAGGATTGGTGTGGTCGGCGGTGAGGCGTTCCACAAGTTGCCGAATGGCATTGACCTCTCCAACAGAAACGGCATGGATGAGGATCCGTTGGCGGGCTGGCGCCGCGAGTGCCACGCCTTTGCCAAATCGAGCAGCCCAATCAGTGCGCAACTTTCCGGCACGGTGCATCCGCCACGCCCAAATGGGCGCAGTGACAGTCATGGCGAAGATGTAAGCAACATCGCGCAAACGGCGCATCCTTGTAAGGATACGGTTGGGGGACGGGTCCGCAGGAGGTCGATATCATCCGGGCACCATGTCCCACTGGCAGCAACTTACCGAATTCGTCGTCCGGCTCCCGCACCGCGCGGGAGAGCTCGCTCGCTTGACTGCCCAGTTGCGGGCTGCCAAGGTGGAGATTCTTTCCTACTACGGACCGACCGAAGGACGCTCAGCGGATGGTTTCCACATCATCCCTGAGGATGCCGAGCAATTCCGGGATTTCGCGGCCAAGATTGGTCTGGGAACCTGGGAAGAATCCTGCTTCCACCTCTCGGACAAGTACCGCGGGGGCGACCTTGTGGGAGCGCTTGATGCCATTTCACAGGAAGGGATCAACATCCAGTTTGTCAATGCCTTTGAATCTGGTGGTCAATTTGGGATCCTTATCTGGGTCGATGACGCTGACGCGGATCGCCTGACGAAACTATTGAGCGTGGCATGACTCAAGCCGGCTGGCGCATCGGTGTCGATATTGGCGGCACCTTTGCGGATTGCGTTGGTATTGCGCCCGATGGAGTGCGGCGCCGAATCAAGATATTGACGGACGGACGGGTTCGAACGCTCGCGGATCGTGTAGGCGAACCAAGTTCACCGCACCCACAGTACGCCCTTGCCGCCCTACCGCCCTGGACCGTTCGATCGCTGATTGGGATGACCGCCGTGGCTGCCGATGGCACTGTGCGACGGATTACCGATGCACATGCTGCAAGCGATTGCTGCGTGACGGACATTGATGGTCCCGAATCGCCGTGGTTTGACTTGAAATCCGGGGAAGAAGCGCCAGTTCTCGCCGCGCGGCTCATGACTGGAACGCCGCCGGGAATGCCCCTTCCTGCTCTTGAACTTCGAGTGGGGACAACGCGCGGCACCAATGCGCTGCTTGAGGGCAACACTGATCCAGTGGCCGCATTCGTCAATGAGGGGCTTGAGGGCTTGTTCGCTATTGGCACGCAGCAGCGCTTGGGATTGTTTGACTTGATCCCGCGCTTGCCGCCAACGGTGGTGCGCGCAGTGTTCGGTATCCGCGGTCGCCGTACTGCCGATGGAAGCGTCGCTATCGCGCTTGATGAAACACATCTCAGGAGCGAAGCTCGCCGCGCGCATGCTGCTGGGTTTCGCCATGCGGCGGTTGCACTCTTGCACGCGCCGCGAGCGCCAAGTGATGAACGAAGGGTCGCATCCATCCTGCGTGATGAGGGATTCGAGCGCATTTCGATTGGCTCGGATGTTGCCAGTGTTCCCGTCCTGCTAGCACGGGCGCACACCGCGGCTGTTGATGCCGCTTTGAGCACTGCGGTCCATGGACTCTTCACGCGGATCGCTGCGGCGCTGCCCACCGCGCGGATCGTTGCGGCAACAAGCGCTGGGGGCGTCACGGATATTGCTGGATATGGCCCCAAAGACAGCCTATTGAGTGGCCCAGCCATGGGCTGTGCTGCCGCACGCACTGCGCTGGCACTTGCTGGCGTGGAGCAAGCAATCACCTTTGATATGGGTGGCACTAGTACCGACGTCGCGCGCGTTGACAAGTCAGGAATTGCCTTGCGTGGGTCATCAACTGTCTCTGGAATCACCGTGGCAAGCACTGCGGTGGATGTGCACAGCGTTGCAGCTGGAGGCGGATCTATCTGTCGAGCCACGCGTGACGGACTGTTTGTTGGTCCCGAAAGCGCTGGCGCTGATCCAGGTCCCGCGTGCTACGGTCGCGGCGGCCCGCTCACTGTGACCGACATCAATCTGCTCTTAGGACGATTGCCAGAACAGATGGCATCACTCCCCATGCACCGCGCAGCGGCGGAAGCCGCCGCTGACCGCGAGGCGCTTGAAAGTGGACGCAACCGTGCTGTCATGCTTCACGACATGCTTGCCCTTGCCAACGAGCACATGGCGAGTGCCGTTCGTGCAGTGACTGAAGTTCAGGGGCATGATCCACGCGCCTTCACGCTTGCAGTCTTCGGTGGTGCAGGCGGCCAGCACGGCTGCGCAGTGGCAGATGCACTTGGCATTACTGATGTTGTAGTACTGCCGCATGCTGGATTTGTGAGTGGCGAGGGCGCACTGACGGCACCGCGTCAATCGGTAGCGACGGTTCCATTCCGATCTGCGATTGGTGACGGCAGTGCACTGCAAGCTGCGATTCAAGCGGTAAGTAAGCGAGCGCATGATCAACTTCAAGATGCTGGCGTATCCGCAACGTTCACACGGATCACCGCCGTTACTCGCTCGGCTGGTCAAGCAGGAACCATCGATGTTGAGCTTCCGGCAGATGGAAGCGCCATCACTGCTGCTGACATTCGGGAGCGATTTGCGGTGCGTTTCAAGGCTATGTTTGGCCGCTCGCCGAGCAACAATGATCCGGAAGTGGAAGAATTGCGCGCGGTGGTGTCGGCATTGCCTGCGCCCTGCCCCATGGATAACGGCGTTCGCACAGTTCTGCGGAAAGATAGCGATGGTTCGGAGGTGGAAGCAACGCTGCGTACTGGCGACAACGTCTACGGTCCAGCACTCATTCTTGAAACTGGTGCAACGATTTCGGTTGATACTGGATGGGAAGCATCAGTGGAATCGACTGGCGCATTGCGCTTGCGCCGCCATGCCATGGAGCCGAGCATGCGCGCACTTCCTGTCGACGTCGTTGCGGCGCGCTGTACTGCCATTGCTTCCTGGATGGCTGCCATTCTTTCACGCAGTGCGCGCAGCGTCAACATTAAAGATCGCCTGGATTTCTCATGCGGCATTCTGACTGCCGATGGACGGCTCTGCGCCAATGCCCCGAATGTGCCAGTGCATCTTGGCGCCCTCGGAGCATGTGTTCGATCGTTGACCGCAGTGCGCGCTCTAGAGCCTGATGAGGTGATCCTGACGAACCACCCAGCATTTGGTGGCAGTCACCTGCCTGATATCACCGTAGTGCGTGCCGTCCATGATGACTCGGGGCGCCGCATCGCTTACGTGGCCGCGCGAGCGCATCATGCTGAAATCGGCGGAATTCGCCCGGGTTCTATGCCGCCGGATGCCCGGACGCTCGCTGAGGAAGGCGTGGCGCTTGCTCCAATGCGGGTAGCTCTTGCAGGCACACTTGACGAACAGTCACTGCGCCATGCCTTGCAATCTGCACCGTATCCATCACGCGATCCTGACCTCAATGTTGATGATGTCCGCGCAGCCATCGCCGCCCTTGATGCGGGCGCAACCGCACTGACTGGGCTTGCGCGCACCATTGGCAGCGAGGCGCTGACTACTGCCATCAATGCACTACTCATGCGCAGTGCGGCGCGGACGCGGGCGCTTGCTCACCGGGTTCCGCCTTCTGGATTGTCACGAATTGAATTACTTGATGACGGCACGCCCATTTCTGTTCGGATTGATCGAACGCCTCACGGGCTGCGCTTTGATTTCACGGGTTCTGGATCTGTTCACCCAGGAAACCTGAACGCACCGCTAGCAGTGGTTCGCAGTGCAGTGCTCTATGCATTGCGTTTGATTGCCGGCGCGGATGAAGCCCTTGATGAGCACCGCGCGCCACTCAACGAGGGCTTTCTTGAGCCAGTGGAACTCATCATTCCAAGCGGCATCCTCAACCCAGAGTTTGAGTCAGATCCAACGCGCTGCCCTGCCGTATTCGCCGGAAACACTGAAACGAGTCAGCGTGTGGTCGATGCAGTGCTGGGTGCCTTTGGAATTGCAGCCGCTAGCCAGGGAACCATGAACAACCTAGTGATTGCCAGTGAAGATTTCAGCATCTTTGAGACGCTTGGCGGTGGCGCTGGTGCTATGGCTGATGCTGCCGGCACCGATGCGGTGCATGTCCACATGACAAACACTCGATTGACTGATCCAGAAACGATGGAACTGCGCGCTCCGGTCGTCCTTGAGAAATTGACTGTTCGTCATGGAAGTGGCGGCATCGGCACCTACAACGGTGGCGCGGGCATGGTGCGCCGGATTCGCGTGCTGGCACCCTGTGATGTTTGTTTCGCCGCACAGCGCCGAGCGCATGGTCCCAGCGGCATCATGGGTGGCGGAGACGGCATGCCCGGGTTGCAGCGCATTCTTCGCACCGACGGAAGCACTGTTGATATGCCCGGTCTCTGCACAGCTCACCTTGAGCCAGGCGATGCATTCGAGATAGAAACGCCCGGTGGCGGGGCGTGGGGACCGGCGATCAATCACTGACCGCTGAGTTCAATCCGCTCGATTCGGTTTGCAAGGCCGGTGTCCTCGCTGATCTCAGCAAAGACACCGCAAACGCGAGCGTCGTTCTGGCCCATCTCATAATGCACGGGCAATGCCGTGGTCATATGCCGGATGACGGCATCAATATCGCGACCAATCACCGAGTCATATGGACCGCACATTCCTACGTCGGTAATGAATCCAGTCCCCTTCTTAAGGATGCGCGCATCCGCGGTCGGCACATGCGTGTGAGTACCAGCGACAAGCGCTGCACGCCCATCGCACCACGATGCCAGCGCAGCCTTCTCACTGGTTGCTTCCATGTGAGCCTCAACGATCAAGATCGGGCGCCGCTCTGGAATCGAAGCGATCACTTCGTCGATGGCAGCAAATGGATCGTTGGCTGGCAGTGGAAAGAAGATTCGTCCTAAGACTGTGCAGACATAGATGTCGCGCGTTCGACGACCCGAGGCTGGGATGCGCGTCCATCGCTTTCCGGGGGACCGGCTTGATAGGTTCGCTGGGCGAGCAATCGGCTCCTCTGGATTTTCTAGCATCGGCACGATCTTTGGATCACGGAAGACGTGATCCCCGAGAGTTACTGCGTCAATTCCCCAAGATCTGAATGTCCGGTAGAGCTCTGGCGTCAATCCAGAGCCGTTACGGGCGTTTTCTGCGTTGGCGATGACCACATCCGGCTGCCAGCGCTCGCGCAGGACTGGCAGGAATTTTTCGAGGGCACCCTTGCCCGGGGCGCCATTAATGTCCCCAAGGAACACCACGTTGACAGTGCGACTCATGCGCTACACTCTAACCTGTTCCTGAAATTTGGAATGGATTGGATGCCTCGAAGCAACTGATGCGCGATCCGGATCGCCACATCGTCGCGTGCAGGCACCATTGATGATCCATCGGTCGGATCCTCAGCCATTACCTTCAGCCGCAGCCATGACGCAGACGAAATCCTTCAAGATCGGCGAGAAAGTTCGCCATTCCAAGCGCCCGGAGTGGGGTGTTGGGTCCATTGCCAAGATCGAGGTCATTACCCGAGAGGGGCGTCCTGATCGGCGCATTTGGATTCGATTCCCGAATGTTGGCGAGAAGACCGTCTTGGCAAGTTTGGCTGAGTTGGAGCATGTAGAGGCGGATTCGCTCAGCAACGCTGCCTCATCAAGCCCCACATTGGCGGATATGCATGCTCGCGCAGACGCGGGTTGGCTTGGCGAAATCTCAAAGAGCAAGCCCGAGGACATGATGATCGCCCTGCCCGACGCGGCAACAGATCCTTTCATTCCGGTCACTCGACGCCTCAAGAACACGTTCGCGCTGTACCGCTTTGA
>JBIKQN010000070.1:0-6849 GCA_044349615.1 Phycisphaerales bacterium | reverse complement strand
AGCCATTCCTGATGACGGTGCGGTCCAGCAGAACCAGACATCGTTGAATACCTGCGTCACGCTGAAGAACAGGCACCCAGCATCGGCATTGCCGTCAGTGGTTGCTCCCACAGTACTGAATGGAAATGTTCCGTAGCCAGCGATGGATGTTGCCGCGGAACATGCGTCGTTCTGCGCGTTGGCTGCCGTGCAGGCAAAGATGGCGCTTGCTGCGATTGCGAGATTGCTGCGGGCAATCCGGGACAACTGGATCTGGATCATGATGTGCATTCCTGTGAAAGGTCGCTGAAGTTCATGGACCCCTGCCGTGAACCCTCATAAGTGTGCCACAGTCTGGCGGCAACTCAACGAAATTCACTGAAGAACGGCAGGGATCCTTGCCCGAAGCCACCCGTGACCGCCAGAACACCGCTGGCGGTACGATTTTCAAGCCGAAGGGCATTCCAATGAACATCATGACTCGTTCCGTCTGGCGTCCGGTCCGCTTCGCACTCTTGGCATTGGGCATGGCTGGCATGCCCGCAGTGGTCGCCACAGCGTCCATCAAGGCTGCGCAGTCGCCGCCGTCCACCACCATCGCAGAGAAGCCTCGGCTTGCCATTCGCGCCATCGCGGCAACCCCGGCCGTTATGGCTCAGGCGAAGGCTGACGGCACTGACAACGCGCTGATGCAGATAGAGCAGGGGGCTGATGTGCAATTGCTCAGCGCTATCGAAGCCACGCGGCGCTTCGAGATTGTTGCGCGCGCTGACCTTCCAAGCATCATCAAAGAGCAAGACCTGACGCAGAGTGGCAATGTCAATATTTTGGATCCGCAGGCAGCACGAGCATTCCAACTTGCCGGTGCTCGCTATGTGACCACACTGACCATCAGTAATTATCAAGAAGTAGTTGAGCGAACGGATCTTCTCAACCAGTTTGGAACAGCAAAGGCTGAGCGTCGCACCATCAACATTCAAGCAGTGCTGAAGATCTTTGATAGCACCACAGGATCGCTCTATCGTTCCGCGGACGTAACGCTCTCGGATAGTTCCGTTAACGAAATCCTTCCCGGTGTTGAACAGAAGGGCGTCAAGACGAATGTTGTGCTTGGCACGGTTGCAAAAAAGCTAGCAACAGAAGTAGCGAACGCGATCGCTGATTCACTGGCACCCGCGCGCGTCATTGGTTACACGCTCGGGCAGATCACCTTCAATCGAACCGCTGAAAGCGGCGTTGCCGTTGGGCAAATTTACGAAGTATTTGTGCCAGGAAGCGCCATGATTGATCCGGATACCGGCGAGCAACTTGGTGCTGAGGAGATACATGTTGGCTGGGCGCGCGTCACTGATGCAGGTACGCGATTCTCGACAGCACAAGCGATTGAAGACCGCGGCATCGATCGCGGCTCCATGCTCCGCGTGCGATCGCAGGGTCTGCCTGCCGGCATCGATCCGAACGCCAAGGCCACTGGCTCTGCGGCCGGTGCATCCGCCCCAGGCACGCCATCCGCCCCAGGCACGCCATCCGCCCCAGGCACGCCATCCACACCAGGCGCTCCATCCATCCAGGCGCCCGACACTGCCCCGAACGCCATCAATCCCGCCACTGCCGCGACAGCACCAATCCGGATGGCAATCTTCGTCAAGCAGCGCCCCGCTTCGGTTGCTCCGGAAAAAGTTTCAGTCTTTGAAGACCTTGTCTCTGCTGATGCAACCGGGCCGGGCGTAGAGATCATTCGGCGCGAAGATTTGGTGAACGCTGTGAATCGCATCGCGCCTGCTGGTCCCAATGTCGGGACAGAGATTCTTGGTTCCGAAGCCATCGATCGCATCCTTTCCAACCAGACATCTGCCGTGCAACTGGCAGCGCAAATGAAGGCTGATGTGATTCTCACCGCATCAATCACTGCGCTCCAACGATCCAAGCGCCGCCTTGATGACCCATCGACAAGCACCGTGACGGATGTTGACCAATGGACCCTTGTCACCACCTACGGCTTGATTGACGGCGTCACTGGCGCAAGTCTGGCGGCAGGCACAGTGCAGTCTGACTTTGCAAAGCGGGATACTCCTGGCCTGAAAGTTGAAGTGGATGTGATTGATCAACTTCTTCGTGACGCTGCTAGCCGCATCGGTGCCGCCGTGCGCGCCACAGTGCAGGACTCGCGCATGCGCATTGCCGCCACTCCAGCAGCTGATGTCATGGTGAAGTTCAGCGCCGTGCTCGCAGACCTCAGCGTCCCGGATGTGCGCACGAACGCGGCAGGTGAATACATAGTCGGCGCCAACAACTACAACTTGCAGCCGATGAATGTGCTGGTCAAGATTGACGGCGTAGCCATGGGTGCAGCGCCCGGTGCATTCCCGATTCGCCCTGGCTTGCATCGCGCGCGCTTTGAGCGTCCTGGGCTTGAGCCCATGGAGATGATGGTGAATGCCCGCGAGGGTCTTGAGATTTCCGTGCCCCTGCAATTCACGCCGGAAGGTCGTGCCAACTGGCAGCGCGACGCCATCTTCTTCAATGAATTGAAGAACGGCGCCGTGATGCGCGATGCTGAACTCATCAAGGTTCGTGCTGTTGCAGACTTTCTGCGCCAAAGCAACATTCGGCTCGACACGACCAATGTGCAGAATCTCAACCTCGGTGGCCAGTCGATCTGGTGGCAACTTCTGCAGTGATCGGACAGGGCATGCGAATCGGCACTACGGGAACCAGTTTCATTGCTGCCTGCGTCACTGCGGCACTGGCATGTGCCTGCTTGGCCTTCGTCGGCGGCTGCCAGCGCGACCTTCGCAAGTCAGTGGCAGCCATCGATAGGGCGTATTCGGCTGGTGACTATCCAGTTGCCGCGAAACTGGCCGAAGCCGCGGTAGCGCAGAACAACAATGACCAGCAAGACCGCCTTCTCTGGTGGCTTGAAGCGGGGCGTACACAACAAGCAGCCGGGGCCATTGATACCTCGGCCGGCTGGTACGACCGAGCCTTTGAAGAAGTGCGCCCCTACCTTGATTCCAAAGCAGAAGCCACTGTAAGCGAAGCGTTGGCAACCACCGCTGTCAATCAGACCATTCGAATCTACAGAGCAACTCCGCCTGAGCGGATCATGTTGTGCACCCTTCAGGGCGCTAACTTTCTGGAGAAGTGCGACCTTGGCCGCGCGCGCATTGAGTTCAACCGTGCCGCTGACTTTCAGCAAGACGCGGTGACGCGCTTTCAGAAGGAAGTCACGAACGCGCAAGATGAGACGAACAAGGAATGGTCAAAGAAGGGTTGGAATACAGCGATTGCCACATCGGCAACCGAGAGTGTTCGCAAAGAGCAGGGCCGCGACCCCTCGACGCTTGGCTTTTCATCCTTTGGTAATCCGTTCACTAGTTACCTTCGATCAGTGTTCCTCATTGCAACGAGCAGTGAAATGGGTGACCGCCAGAATGCACGTGCCGACTTGCGATCTGTTCAGGAGATGATGCCCGGCATTACCGCTGCAGACGAAGACATTGCGTTGATTGATGCGGGTACTAGCCATGGAAGTGCTGCGTTCACATGGGTGTTCTTCCTGACTGGACTTGCTCCCGACTACCGTGAGTTCCGGCTTGACATCCCCATTCCGGTTGGAAATGTCAACTATGTTTCAGCAGCGTTTCCCATCTTGCGCAAGCGCGCTTCGTTTGAATCGGTCATTGCGGTAGCGGGGGTGGATGGGGCTCGTTCCCAAATGATCGCCAACATAGATGCCATGGTGGAGGCGGACTTTGATGCGCGCCTTCCGCTCATTGTGACCCAGGAAATCATTAGTTCCGCAGCCAAGGCTGCCGCTACTTGGGCGGCAAGCCAAGCCGCGTATCAGCAGGACAGCACCGCTGGCGTGTTGGTTCAGATTGCAGGCATTGCCTACCAGGCGGCTTCCACCGCGGCCGACCTTCGGTGTTGGTCCACGATGCCAAAGCAGGTGGAACTGCTGCGCGTACCAACGCCAACAAATGGTCGACTAGACCTTGTGCGTGGAGATGGCGCCACGCTGTGCACGCTTCACGTGGAGCCTGGTGCACCAAACATCGCGCTTGTGACCCTTCCGTCTCTATCTGCCAAGAGCCCCAGTGTCATGCTGTACCGTGGTGGCACCGTGTGTGGACCGCGCGAACGGGTACTGGATCCTGACGACGCATCCACGATGGGTCCATCCGCTCCTGACGCCACTCCGACCATCGATTCACCATCCGCCCCTGTACCAATCGCCGCGCTGATTGCCCAATGACAAAGAGAGCATCAATGACTCACACTATGAACAACACCAATCGATACCACCGAATCGCCGCTTGCGCCGCATTCAGTATGGCCGGGCTCTTAGTAGCAAGCTGCGGTTCCGTCAACACCACCTACACGCGCACCACGCCCGCTGACTCAGCGATCGCTGCACAGACCCGTGTCAATGATCTCTTCCAACAGATCTTTCTGACCGCCAAGGAAGTGCGCATGAATCGCACCAAGGGCGGGCCGATGGAAGTACAGATTGATGTCGAGAACAACGGCTTCTCCTACAAGACATTCTCGTATCGATTTGATTGGGTCGACCCTGCTGGCAATGTCATCGCCTCGCAGTTGAGCGTCTGGAAGCAGACGAATGTTCCTTCGGGCGGATCAACCGTCATCCGTGCTGTTGCGCCTTCCGATGATGCCTCTGATTTCCGTCTGCAACTTCGGCAATCCGAGTCCTGACGCGCACTGCCATTCACGCCTTCGTTCACATCACGCAAACCGCCAACGTACTTCTCGAACCACCATGCGCACACGAACCATCACCGTTCTTCTTCCCATCGCACTCCTTGCACCCATCGCCTGCGAGCGCGCGCGCTACGTGGAAACCGGAAGTCCGGAAGGCGTGATCACGGTCGGAAACGTGGACATGCAGGACATTCTGAAGGCTTCAAGCGGCATGCTTGAATCGCTTGCGGAAACGGGCATCCTGAAGACCGCCAAGAACAAGCCAGCACAGTTGGTGATGGGTGACATCGTCAATGACACCAGTTCGCGCTTTGATGTTGGGGAGATGACCTACCGCATGCGTGAGCAATTGGTGAACACCGGGCAGGCCGCCGTGGTGACCACGTTCGGCAATACTCCAGAGGACAAGCAGGCCCAAGAAGTGCTGCGCCGTGAGAAGTTCTTGAAGGGCGAGACTTCTGAGCCACTTCCCGATCCAGACTTCTCGCTGACGGGAAAGATCACTCAAGTGAAGCGCAGTGCTGGCGATACCAAGCAGGTCACCTATACGTTCCGGTTGACGCTTACTAACCTGCGCTCTGGTCTTGAGGTCTGGACCAAGACGGTCGACATGACCAAGCTTGGTAACAAAAACGCCGTCGGCTTCTGAGTTTCGGAATTCATCATGGCTTCAACGGTCACCGCTGGCATCAGCGCACATGCGCCACCTTCCCGGTGGTTGGCTCGTCATGCTCGTTTATCACCGAGCCAAGCCGCCTTGTTCGTGGAGCTTGTTGACCCTGAGTTTGCCGCGGTAGCCACATTGTCTGCAGATACTGCCGATCTTTCGGCAGTGGTCATCGCTGCAGACTGTCATGGCGTGATGCCGATTGTTGCTAGGCATCTTGCGGCTGCGCAGGTCAACGCGTCCTCACTTCTAGGCGAGGCCGCATCAATCATGGATGCACATCACCGCCGTCTGACTATTGCGGTGGGGCAATCCATGCTGCTTGACCATCATGCAAGTCGCATTGCCGAGCGCTTTGCGTCTGAAGGAATTGCAGCGGAGATTGTCAAGGGCCCCGTGTTTGCGGAGCGCCTTTACCGTGACCGCGGTGATCGACAGTACACCGATATCGATTTTCTGGTTGCGCCAAACTCGCTTGATGATGCAAACCGTCTCATGCCGGATGTCGGCTTTCATCGACCGCAAAAAGCATGGGATAACTCGAACCGGGATCGTGAATACAAGTGGTATCTAGAGGGAAACCGTTCGGTGTTGGTGGAACTGCACGGCAGCCTTGTCCACTCCCGTGCGCTGCGGCGGCGCATACCGTTCGGGCATGCTGAGTTACTTGTTGCCCGCGGTCAAGGAAACCACAGTGCGATTGCTGATCTGATGGTTGCCACTATCCACGCATCGTGCGGTCACAAGTTCCACCGCCTGAACATGCTGGTCGATGTCCTTCAAGCAGCGCGCCGTATCAATGTGAGTGATGAGTCGATCCTCGAAGCCATCGTCGATCAACTCGGCGCGCGGCTTGAGGTTGGGGTGTCCCTTGGCATCGTTTGCGACATCTTCAATGACGAACGCGTCCGCGCGTTGGCGGCGCGATTTGCAGACACATGGAGCGTGAAACTCGGTCGTCGAATCGTCACCGCGGAGGCAATCCTTGCGGCGCAGTCTGACGCTGGCCGGGCTTCACACATGCGCCGGCATATGTTTCGTCAATTGCAGCAGATGGGGTTCGCTCGTCCCTGACAATCCGGCGCGTGTGCATTCATGAACAAGGCGCGGGAGCTGATGTAGGTCCTGCCCAATGCAGAGGTCGTAGACCGGAACCGATGAACTGAGCTTTGCGAGCATTTGGAATCGGTGAGCCTGCATTGCAATCAAGCCATGCCGTGATGAGCGGACATTGTCAGCCGCGAGTGATGCCAGCATCTGCGCTCTGTCGCTCGCGCGGATCTCACTCCGCGAGCCCACCCGCAATAGTCGGAACAAGGCAGCCACTGGTCGCGGTGTGCATTGCCCACGCTGACGGAATGGATTGAGCGTTTGCCAAGGCAATCGGCGCTCATTTTCCAGCGTCCAAGACCCAGTGAGCATCGGTTGTACCCATGGCATCATGGCGGCGCTCTGTCGGTGAACCTTGAGATCGCGGG
>JBIKQN010000069.1:0-6854 GCA_044349615.1 Phycisphaerales bacterium | reverse complement strand
CGCCCATCAACGTCAAGAACACGCGCGGATAGCAATGGGACACTGAAGCCTTGCAACTTTCCTGGCGCAGCAAGGACATACTGACCCTCGCTTGGCGGATTGCCCATGCGTGCACTTGCTGCATCGGTGGCACTTGCCCAGAGATCGCTAAATACAACTTCAGAAATGCCCGCGCCATGCCCGGTGAGTTGGAGCTGGAATTGCGCAACCTTTGCATCAAGCGACCCAATTGGAGTGGCTTTCTCGGTTGGTGAACCAGGCGCTGCTGCGATCCAGGCAAGTTCGTCATTGGCTGGCTTGGTGGCCGCGGGTGCCTGGGCTGCTTTGGTGGATTCAGTGGTCGGTGATGCGGCGGACGTCGCGGTGGGTGCCGTGGCGGCTGTCGCAATTGGTGCACTGCCATCTACAACTGGCGTAGCAACTGGACCGCTCCCACCATTACGCCCAGTAATGATGATCGTGGCGATTCCGGCAACGACGGAAAGAAGTGCCGCCGTTAGTAGGAAGCGTCGAATGTTGAAGACGGATGGCTTCCGGGATGCCGGAGAAGTGCTGTTCATGGTGTTCAGTTCGGTGACGCGCACGGCGCGCCGATCGGGATGCGATGCCGGCCGGATGGCCGGGCCTCAGCGCCCTTCAAGAAGTCGATCTCCGAGCCAGTCGTGAAGCTCGGGGATCGCGTGGATCTTGGCAACGGTGATGTCAATGTCGTATGGAAGTCGGTGAAATTCGATGCGGTGCTTGTCCTCGCCGGCATCTGTATCGAGGATGGCATATGAGGCCCGTGGATCCCCGTCACGAGGTTGTCCAACAGATCCGGGGTTGATGATCGCTTTTTGCACTGGATCAACCGAGAAAGTCTGATCTGGCAGTTCGTCGGGCTTCCAGAACTCTTGGTCTTCAGTAAAGACTCCAGGATGGTGGGTGTGACCCACGAGGCACATTCTGTCGAACCGTCCAAAGATGCTTTCCAACTTATGCGGATTGTTGATCGCATCGTCAGGGAAGAGGTATTCGTTGATCGGGCGTCGCGGTGAGCCGTGCACGCAGAGATATTTGTTGTCGTTGACGCGAACCTTGAGATGTCCCAGGAAGTTCCAGCGTCGCTCACCCGCAATCGTGTCTTCCTTGGCCGCTGCCTCGAATTGTCGACGAGTCCAGTACGCGGCCTGCTCGGCTGCGGAATTGAAATTCGTTGGTTCGTACAGGACGCCAAAGTCGTGGTTGCCAAGGAGCGACCACTCGCACCGTTCGGCAACTAGGTCCGCACATGCCACCGGATCGGGGCCGTAGCCGATCAGATCGCCGAGGCAAATAATGCGTTGCACCTTGCGCTGGTCGATATCGGCCAGGACCGCCTCAAGGGCGGACAGGTTCGAGTGGATGTCACTAATGATGGCTGTTCGCAAGAGGGGTCCTGAAGGGGTCGGATGCTAGCAAAAAGGCAGATTTATGCTCGAATGGCGTGGGGTCGGGTTTCGGGCACAGGGAGCGGCCAAACCGGGTCGCCGCCCTCGGTCGCTCCGCGCCCGAGATCCCTACGATGTGCACCCTTCACCTGCACCCACCTATTTCAGGAAATGACCCATGGCAGACGCAAAGCATTATGACCTCATCGTGATCGGCGGCGGACCTGGCGGCTATGTCGGAGCAATCCGTGCGGCACAACTTGGCAAGAAGGTTGCCTGCATCGAGCGTGCAAAGCTCGGCGGCGTGTGCCTCAACTGGGGATGCATTCCGACGAAGGCTCTGTTGCATGCAGCAAGCGTCTACACCGAGGCTTTCAAGCACGGCGCCGAAATGGGATTCGAGGTTGATCCGAAGAATGTCAAACTCGATTGGTCCAAAGTGATCGGTCGATCGCGCAATGTGGCAGGGACGTTGAATGGCGGCATCGGGTTCCTCCTGAAGAAGAACAAGGTTGAGCACATTCAAGGACACGCAAAGATCCTTTCTGGCAAGACTGCCGGAGGACCGTGCAAGGTTCAGGTCTCCAAGGCTGATGAGGATTACTACCGCGGAACTGGCGCAGTTTCCAAGGATGACATGATCATCACGGCAGACAAAATTCTGATCGCTACTGGTGCCGCGCCGCGCGAGTTGCCATTCGCACCGAAAGACGGAAAGACCATCATTTCAAGCTATGAGGCGATGAATCTGCCCGCGCGTCCAGAGTCGATGGTGATTGTTGGTAGTGGTGCAATCGGTATGGAGTTTGCTTACTTCTACAACTCGTTTGGTACCAAGGTCACCGTTGTAGAAATGCTTGATCGCATCATGCCGGTGGAAGATGATGAGATTTCGAAGGAAGCTCTGAAGATCTTCAGCAAGCAGGGTATTGAGTTCAAACTCGGTTGCATGACGAAGGCTGTTGATAAGACGGCAAAGGGCGCCAAGGTCACTATTGAGGACCAGGCCACCAAGAAGACAGAGACGATTGACGCAGAGAAAGTGCTTGTGGCGATCGGTGTTGCGGGTCGATTTGACGGCCTGTTTGACGCCTCGCTTGGGCTTAAGACGGACAAGGGGCACATCTCCACGGACTACATGGAGAAGAAGGACAAGGCCACATATGCCACAAGTGTCTCTGGTGTGTACGCCATTGGTGATGTGATTGGCGGACCATGGCTCGCGCACGTTTCCAGCGAAGAAGCGATTGTTGCGGTCGAGCGCATGTTTGGTCACGCGTCAACGGGTGTTCATTACGATGCAATTCCTGGGGCTACGTACTGCAACCCACAAGTGGCGAGTGTCGGCCTGACAGAACGTGCGGCCAAGGAGAAGGGCATCGAATATCGCGTCGGAAAGTACAGCCTTAAGAGCCACGGCAAGGCGATTGCTGATGGCGCGGCGGAGGGGATGGTCAAACTGATTGTCAGCAAGAAGTACGGCGAGATTCTTGGGGGTCACATCATCGGCGAGAATGCGAGCGAGTTGATCCATGAGATTTGTGTCGCGAAGGCGCTTGAGGGCACAGTGGATGACATCATTGCCACAATGCATGCGCACCCAACGATGGCCGAGAGTATGCATGAGGCGGCCCTCGGCGCCGAGGGCCGCATGATCCACGGCTAAAAATTGTGTCCGGGGTATCCCCGCACCTATTTATCCGGTCGCGAATAAATAGGTCCGGGGTATCTCTGCACCTATTTAAGCAGCGCGTGGTCGTCCAACCGGACGTGGCCGAAGAGGACGCCCGATTGCCGCCTCCAGGCGGTCGATCCATTGCTCATCAGCAAAGGGAGTTCCGCGGAGGGAGCATTCGTCGAGTTGCCGACCTAGTTCCTCGTCTGGTTGTTCGAGCAGGAATTCCCTCCAAGATCGGGAATCCGTTCTGGTCGACCGGATGTCACGGGTGATCAGTCGTGGCTTTGGTCCTAAACCGCCGTGGTATGCCGCACTTGACCATGCAAACTCCCACGGGGTACCGCACAAGCCAGCTTCGACCGGGTTGCGTTCGATATAGCGCAGCGCCATTACGGCATGAATGTCATCCATTGGCGCGGCGTAGTAAGGACCCTGCCAGTTTGGCCCAATTTCTCCGATCCCCATGTTGATCCACCGGGAAAAGTCAGCAGTGACCCGAGCCATAACTCGACCGAGCGATTCCTCATCGGGCGGAAGCGCACTCAGGTGGAAGTGATTGTCCATCAGTACGAAGCCAGATACAGGCACGCGGAGTCTTTCCGACCAGTCGATGAGGAGCGACATCAGCATCGCCTTGCGCTCGTCGCCTTGCAGGATAAAGCGCCCATGGGCAGCGCGTTGCGTGACATGGTGCTCGACATTCGGGATGATTCGCCGTCGCCTTCGTGGCATTCAGGCATCATCCAATGGATTTCTGGTCCACCGAGATTTAATGCGGAATTTCATATGTTGCCACGGCAAGATAAATAGGTGCAGGGATACCCCGGACCTATTTATGGTGTGGCTCGATAAATAGGTGCGGGGATACCCCGGACGCAATTTGTGCCGCTCATCTCCGAGGGTTTCGCCAAGCCCATCATCGCCAACATCGTCGGCGCAATATCCGCCAACCTACCACCCTCTCGCAACTGCGCGCCCCTGAACCCCTCCCCCACCACGAACAACTCCACCATAAAGTTCGTGTGCGCCGTCTGTGGCTCTCCAGTCTTCGGATCCTTCATCTGCTCCGCGTTGCCGTGGTCCGCCGTGATTACCAAACTACCCCCTCGCGCGAGTGTTGCATCAATGATCTGACCCACACACTCATCCACCACCTCACACGCCCTCACCACCGCCTGCAGGTTTCCCGTGTGACCCACCATGTCTGGGTTCGCAAAATTCACCACCATAAATGACTCGCAATCCGCCGCCGCGATCCGCTCAAGCACCGCGTCACGCACGCCATATGCGCTCATTTCCGGCTTCTGGTCATAGGTTTCTACATCCTTCGGACTAGGTATCAGCGTTCGGCGCTCCCCCGGAAACGGCTCCTCCCGGTAGTCATTGAAGAAGAACGTGACATGTGGGAACTTCTCTGTTTCCGCACATCGAAACTGTGTGAGCCCCAGACTCGAAATCCATTCCCCCATGATGTGCACCATCTTCGCCGGACGCTCAAAGGCCACTCGCACTGGCAACCCTTGCTCATACCCTGTCATGGTCACAAAGTGCAGACCGTGCGGTCGCGGATCGCGCACAAACCCCCCTGACTTCACCTTTGCCCATGCCTCATCCGGAAGGACGAATGCCATCGTGAGTTCGCGCGGCCTGTCGCCACGGAAGTTGAAGAACACCACCGCATCGCCATCCTTCGGAACACCAGCCTCACGCAGAATCCGCGTGGGCGGAATGAATTCATCACCAGACATGTTCGGCGATATCGGGCTTGCGTAATAGTCACGCATGACCTGCACTGCGCTTGTGCCAATCACGGTTCCCGCTCGACCCATGATCGCATTCCACGCACGCTCCACGCGGTCCCATCGGAAATCACGGTCCATTGCCCAGTAGCGACCAATCACGGTTGCAATACGACCACCCGTTTCCGCAAGCAACTCCTCGAGACGCTCAACCACAGGAAGCCCACTATGTTGGGCTGTGTCGCGCCCATCTGTAAACACGTGAACAAACACGCGATCACTCGGAACGCCCTGTGACTTCGCTAAATGGAGCAGTGCCTCAAGATGCGAGAAGTCACTGTGGACCTTGCCGCTGCTCACAAGCCCCATGATGTGTAACGCCCGCGCTCGGCCGTCATCGGTGGTTCCCTTGGCATGCGCGCACGCACCAATCAATCCCTCGTTGCGCGCAAAATCCCCGTCGCGTACTGCGCGCGTGATTCGCATGAGCTCTTGATCAACCACACGACCTGCGCCAATATTCTGGTGCCCGACCTCGCTATTACCCATCACCGGCTCGCCGTTTTCGATTGGGAGTCCGACATCTTCGCCAGATGTCTTGATCAGAGTGTGTGGCCACTCACGCTCTAGTCGGTCGCAGACCGGTGTCCGCGCAAGGCGCGTGCCATCCGCCGCGCGCTCCTCTGGATGCGGATTGATTCCCCAACCATCGCGGATGATCAGGATGCAGGGGCAGTGACGTGGTGTTGTGGCGGTAGGGTGAGCGCTCATCAACAATGAGGATACGAATGGAATGCGCCCCCGACACCGTATCTCCCATTCCATGGGCGCGTGCCCGCCCCCAAGGGGTTTACACACCCTATTCGCCCTTTCCCGGTGCGCCGTATCCTTTCCGCATGACCACCGGAACGCAGGACGCGAACGGCACGACCCTCAAGCAGCGCTATATGGACGTGCAGTCCCGTATCGCTGCCGCCGCAAAGGTGGCTGGCCGTCGCCCCGAAGACATCATGTTGGTGGTGGTCTCGAAGAGCGGTTCGGTTGAGCAGATTCGCGAACTCATGCAATTGGGCCAAGTGGACTTCGCAGAGAATCGCGTCCAGCAACTATTGCAGCGCACCGCACAAATTGATGAGTGGCGCGCGCGTCACGCCGAACTTGGCGGCACCGCACCCGCCGTGCGCTGGCACATGATTGGCACGATGCAGCGCAACAAGGTCAAGAAGGCCGTCGAGGCCACTCGCCTCATTCACTCTGTTGACAGCCTTCGCCTTGCCGAAGAGATTCAGATCGCCGCCGCACGCCGGGAGACTCCGGTTGAAGTATTGGTTGAGGTGAACGTCAGCGGCGAGGCATCGAAGCAGGGTGTAGCCCCAGGTGCCGCTCGTCACCTCGTTGCGCAGATCGACACCATGGTCAATGTCCGCCCACGAGGGCTCATGTGCATGGCGCCGCTTGAGGGCGGTGTTGACGCCGCGCGCGCAACATTCGAGCGATGCCGCGAACTGTATGACGACATCCGTCAAACAGGCTCGGGCGGTGAACGCTTCGATGTTCTCTCGATGGGTATGAGTTCCGACTTTGAGATCGCCGTGCAGTGTGGATCAAACATGGTTCGAGTGGGCGGATCTGTGATCGGACCACCCCAAGTGTTTGAGGAATCCAGCGACTCTTAACCCGTATGAACTGGGGTGTTTTCCACCGCGCTTGGGGTGGACGCGTTGTCATTATCTACAGCAACCTTCAGCGGGACGGCTACTGGCGCCGCGTTGCTTGATTTAAGCTTGGTCTTCGCTGTTGCTGCTGCAATCGCTTCGGCTGCGCGCACCTCTCGGCGCGGTGACAGATCACTGGTCAGTCCAACCAATGACATCGCTCGCAGTTCCCAGTAGGTCACATCTAGCTCCCACCAACGGTGCTGATTAGTGCAACACGCCGGATCGGCATGGTGGTTGTTGTGCCAACCCTCGCCGGCAGCCACTAGAGCCACAAGCCAATTGTTCTGGCTGTGTTCTTCGGTGTCATGAT
>JBIKQN010000068.1:0-6856 GCA_044349615.1 Phycisphaerales bacterium | reverse complement strand
GGAACATCCAACTGACTTCGGATCACTTGAAAGACGAAAAGACATGGCTCACGACCACTCGAACACCCCCGACCTCTCAGCCGGCAACTTGACCGGATCCGGCTTGGGTGCGCACACGCGCAACTTCGGCCTAGCAGCCGTATTGCTGCTCGGTGTTGGCGCATGGACCGGCTACCGGTCTGGCGACACGGAACACTTTGCACGCGCCTATGTGGTGGCAATGATGTTTGCACTATCCATATGCCTCGGCGCATTGTTCTTCGTGATTGTCCAGCACTTGACTCGTGCGGGCTGGAGCGTGGTGGTGCGCCGCCCGGCGGAAGCGCTGATGCAGAACCTGCGCTGGATGTGGATTCTGTTCCTGCCGATCGCGTGGATGGGCTGGACGGGTCGGCTCTTTGAACTCTTCCCATGGGCTGATCTTGCAGAGATGGCCAAGGTGTCGCCCGCCGATGCAGCCATCGTCAAGACGAAGGCTGGCTTCCTGAATCAGCAGTTCTTCTTTATTCGCGCCGCGATCTACTTCGTGATCTGGGGTGGCATTGCTCACTACCTATGGTCATCGAGCCTGCGCCAAGACCGTACCGGCGACTCGGCGATTTCTTCCGCAAATCGCAAGTGGTCGGGTCCGGCAATGATTCTCTTTGGTTTCTCCATCACCTTCGCCTCGGTTGATTGGATGATGAGTCTCTCGCCAGTGTGGTTCAGCACCATGTTCGGCGTGTACTTCTTTGCGGTGTGCGCCACATGCGGATTCAGCGTCATGACACTTCTGTGCTTGCGACTGCAGCGCGATGGTCAACTGAAGGGCATCATTACCCCAGAGCACTATCAAGATCTTGGCAAGCTGCTCTTTGCTTTCGGCATGGTCTTCTGGGCATACATCGCGTTCAGTCAATTCATGCTGATCTGGTACGGAAACTTGCCTGAGGAAACCGCGTGGTACCTCTCACGACAGGTGGGCGGATGGCTATGGCTGAGTTGGGCACTGCTCTTTGGCCACTTCCTCATCCCATTCGTACTGCTCATTTCCCGTTGGCCCAAGCGTTGGCCGTCCACGCTAACGCTCGGCTGCCTGTGGATGCTTGCCTTCGGATTTATTGACTTGGTCTACCTGATCATGCCGCATGTTCCGCATGACATTGGTGACTTCGCTCGGTACTCGGAATTTGCTGCGGCTCATGCAAGTGACTCGCCGCACCTCTTGGATCCAACCCTTCTTGGTCTGGCGCTCGGCATGTTGTGCTTGGTGCTTGCCATGACTACGCGTTCTCTCAAGGGGAAATCGCTCCTTGCATCGCGCGATCCTTCGCTTGGCGAGAGCCTTGCTTTCCAGAACATGTGATCACCTGACGGAACACACCCATGTCCACCGCATCGCAGAACAACGAATTTGAAACATCCGCTGGCGTCCTCTGGGACGATCCGGAATCCGGGCAGACCTGGTTGGTCGCCTTGATTGGTGTGATCATCCTGGCAGCCTCCGTCATCGCTCTCAGTGTTATGTACTTCCAGACGGAGCGGACGGAGGTTGATCTGAAGGTCATTGAGCCGCAATACATTGCGCTTGAGACGCTGACCACCAATCAAAAAGAGTTGCTCCGCTCCTCCGGCAGTTATTCACTCGATATTGCCGGCCAACCCGTTGCAAGAGAGCGGATTCCAGTTGAGCAGGCCATAAAGATGGTCGCCCAGAATCCAGGGCTCGCAGTGCCCCCGGCGTCTGCCAATAAACCGCGTGCTGCCGCACCTGTGCCCGCCGTACCCGCTCCTGCCGCGCCTGCTGCACCCGCTGCTTCCGCTAACAGGTGATCCCTGCCTATTGTTACCAAATGACGCTCTCTCGTTTCATCTTCGCCACCCTCGCAGCGCTCGTTGTCAACGCGTCGACGTTCGCGCAGGTATCGGTTGGTGGCTCATACGAGGAGCCAGCACCGACGGTGGATGCCATTCCAGAACTTGATGGCGTCACCATCATTGACAAGCTCGATTCACAGCTTCCCCTTGATGCCTCGTTCCGTGATGATCGTGGCAACGTGGTTCGTCTCCGTGATGTCCTCCCCAAGGACCGCCCGGCGATTTTGCAGATTGGTTACATGAAGTGCCCGATGCTCTGCAGTTTGGTGATGAACGCATTACTGCGCGGCATCCAAGACATGGATTGGACGGTTGGCCAGCAGTACGACATCATCTCATTGTCTGTGAATCCCAAAGAGGGTCCAGAACTAGCCGCTGGCAAGAAGGCTGGCTATGTGGCTGAGTATGGTCGACCGCAGACTGCCGCTGGCTGGCACTTTCTCACCGGTGAAGAGCCATCGATTCTTTCCGTGACCGATGCGGTTGGGTTTGAATTCCGGATGCAACCAAACGGCGAGTATTCGCACGCGGCGGCCGTCTTCATCATTACCCCAGATGGTCGCCTCAGCCGCGTTCTCTACGGTGTGAAGTATGAGTCGGCCACCGTGCGCATGGCGCTGTTGGAGGCCTCACAAGGCAAGATTGGAACAACCCTTGATCGCATCATCCTTTGGTGCCACATCTATGACGCTCAGGCCGGCGGCTATGTAGTGCTTGCCATGCGAGTCATGCAGATCGGCGGTGCCGTGACGCTGGTCCTGCTTGGTGGCGGACTGGGCTGGTTCTGGTGGCAAGAGGCGCAGGCGCGTCGTTTGGCGCCACCGAGCAACGCACAACCGAGAGTCGCGCACCGCTAACGCGCGCAACACACGATTACCCGATAGAGACGAACACCATGTCCATGACCCATCAGATCCTCGCCCACGCCGCCTCGCAGGTTTCCGCACTCGCGGCATTCGCGCAGACGGCCGCTACGGAGCCTTCAGCCCCAACCTTCTGGATGCCTACTGGTGCATCCACCATCTCTCAGGGTGTGGATTACACGCTTGATGTCATCAATTGGATTTGCTACGTGTTCTTTGCACTGGTAGTCGGATTGATGGTGTGGTTCGTTATCAAGTATCGCCATCGCACGGGTGACAAGTTCCGGACCGATTACCCGCACCACAACACGCCACTGGAAATCACTTGGTCGGTGATTCCGACCATCATCGTCATTGGCATCTTTGTGGTTGGTTTCCGCAGTTACCTCGACATCTACACCGCTCCGAAGAATGCATTTGACATTAAGGTCACCGCGCAGAAGTGGGCATGGAGTTTCCAGTACCCCAACGGAGCGGTCAGTGAAGACCTCTATGTGCCCGCCGGCCGGCCAGTTCGCCTCGTGCTTCGCTCAAGTGATGTACTTCACTCACTGTTCATCCCGGACTTCCGCGTCAAGCGCGACATCGTCCCTGGTCGTTACACCTATGCGTGGTTCCAGTGCGATTTCCCGACTGGTCAGCCGGGCAAGTCGCCGCGTGACCCAAACGCCAAGACCGTGGAAGGACCAGAAGATGCGGCGCAAGCCCACTCCTTGTTCTGCACAGAATATTGCGGAACCGGTCACTCCAAGATGAACCGCTACGTCTATGTCTTGGACGAGGCGTCCTTCGGGCAATGGATGACTGACCAAAGCCAGTGGATGGACAAGATCCCCGAAGAAGAGCTGTATTTCAAGGCTGGACCCAAGATTTACGCGCGCTGCCAGCAGTGCCACTCCCTAGATGGCTCATTGGGTATTGGACCATCGTGGGCAGGCATGGTCGATCGCATCAAGGCGTACCCATTCGTCGGTGAAGGCAAGGAGTATGGAACGTGGGAGGACTACCTCCGTACGTCGATTCTTGTTCCCGGCAAGTACGTAGTCCCGACCTACGGCAATGTCATGCCCTCGTTCAAAGGCCAGTTGAATGACAAGGCTATTGACGCAGTCATCGGCTATGTACAGCAACTTGAGAAGTTCGACCCAAAGAATGGCAAGCTCAAGGTTGAGTTTGACCCCGCAACCGGCATGAAGAAGTGACGCGCAACCGAGCGCTCCGACTGAACCAGCACAGGAAGTTCTAACCATGACCACCATCCAACTCCCATCACCCGGCGCCATTCCCGACACGATCGAGGCACGCCCCGATAGTGACAACTACCTGACACACACGCGCGGGATCCTGTCCTGGATCTTCACGCTCGACCACAAGCGCATCGGTGTGATGTACATGTGGTCCGTGCTCGGAGCGTTCCTTCTTGGTGGAACCTTCGCCTTGCTGCTTCGGACCGAGCTGCTGACGCCTGGTCCAACAATCACCGAGAGCGCAGACACCTACAACCAGTGGTTCACCCTGCACGGCGCGATCATGGTGTTCCTGGTGATCATCCCAAGTATTCCCGCCGCGCTGGGGAACATCATCCTGCCCATCATGCTGGGTGCGAAGGATGTTGCGTTCCCGCGCTTGAACCTGTTCAGTTACTACCTGTGGGTTGCCGGTGCTGTTCTTTGCGTGGTGTCTCTCGCCATGGGCGGGTTCGATACTGGCTGGACCTTCTACACCCCGTACTCCACCACCACCACGGCAGGTGGCGTGATCCCGGTACTGACCGCCGCGTTCGTCCTTGGCTTCAGTTCCATCTTCACGGGCCTGAACTTCATCGTCACCGTTCACAAATTGCGCCCACCCGGAATGACCTGGTTCCGCATGCCGCTGTTCCTGTGGGCCATTTATGCAACGGCCATCATTCAGGTGCTCGCCACCCCGGTGCTTGGAATCACGCTGCTCCTCTTGATTGTTGAGCGCACGGTCAACATCGGAATCTTCAACCCATCAATGGGTGGCGATCCGGTTCTTTACCAGCACTTCTTCTGGTTCTACAGCCATCCAGCGGTGTACATCATGATTCTTCCCGCCATGGGAATCATCAGCGAGATCATCGCGATCAATAGTCACCGCGCAATCTTTGGCTACCGCTTCATTGCGTTTAGTTCCATCGCCATTGCTATGTTTAGTTTCATCGTGTGGGGCCACCACATGTTCACCTCGGGTCAGTCAGCCTTGATGAACACGCTGTTCTCCGCCATTAGTTTCAGCGTGGCGATCCCCAGTGCCGTGAAAGTGTTCAACTGGATCGCAACGCTCTACAAGGGCTCAGTCTCCTTGACCACCCCCATGTGGTACGCCTTGTCATTCCTGTTCCTATTTACCATCGGCGGTCTCACTGGTCTGCACTTGGCCACCTTGAGCACCGATGTTCACTTGCACGACACCTACTTCGTGGTGGCTCACTTCCACTACGTGATGATGGGCAGCGCGCTGATCGGCATGATCGGTGGATTGCACCACTGGTGGCCGAAGATCTTCGGGCGCATGTACGACGAGCGCCTTGGAACCATTGCGTGCTGGGTCATCTTTGTCGGCTTCAATGTGACCTTCTTCACCCAGTTCGTTCTGGGCTCGCAGGGCATGCCGCGTCGTTACTACGACTATCAGCCTGAATTCCAGATTTACCATGTGATCTCAACCATCGGCAGTTACATCATGGCCGTTGGTTTCACATTGACGGCAATCAGCCTGTTTGGAAGTTTCTTCAATGGCAAGAAGGCTCCAGCCAACCCTTGGGGTGGCCGTAGTCTGGAGTGGCAATGCGCCAGCCCGCCGCCATTCGACAACTTTGCCAAGGCACCACGTGTTGGTGATTGTTATGACTTCACCGTAGTGCACTGGGATCCAAAGCTCGGTGGTTACCGAGTGGACGAATCCAACGACCCTGAAGTCAATCCCGCCGCGCAGGGCACGAAGGCTGCGCACTGACGAGGGCATCGCCCATCGTCCCGAACGAACTCCCCCGGAGCATCATGTGAGTCAGACCATCGCAAACACCCACGCCACCCACGCTGATCAAGGGCACGGTCATGATGACCATGCCCACGGTCATGATCCCCATGTGGCTCACCACTTTGACAGCATGGCGCAGCAGTTTGACAGCGCCAAGTTGGGCATCTGGCTATTCCTCGCTACGGAAATCCTCTTCTTCGGCGGCCTGTTTGTGGCCTATGCCATCTTGCGCATGCGTAACCCAGAGGTCTTCAGTTACGCCAGTCACTACCTTGACACCATCATGGGTGGAATCAACACCTGTGTGTTGATTCTTTCCAGTGTGACCATGGCCCTTGCGGTTCGCTGTGCGCAAACCAATCGCCGCGGCGGGTTGATCGTGTGCCTAGTGCTGACATTCATTGGCGCCATTGGCTTCCTAGTGATTAAGTACTTTGAGTACACCCACAAGTTCCATGACAACCTAGTGTGGGGATCTTCCTTCTACGTGCCTCCGCATGATGCCGAAGGTCACGCCGAGGCCATGCAACTGAAGACTGCTCCGGTGGCCGCAACCGCCATCGTGGTGAAGGATCCAACGCTCTTTGCCATTCCTGACCTTGCGGCGAAGCCTGCGGTCGATGTGTCGGCAGTGAAGTCTGCGTCCGTTGGTCCAACTGGCATGGCGCGTGCATCAGGTGCGCCAGCTCCTGCGCCTGCTGCTCTCGCCCCCGGTAATTCCGAGGAAGCGCACCCAGGGACTCACTTGGAAGATGCGAAGCTCCCTCCGAACACGCACCTTTTCTTTGCCATTTACTACTGCATGACTGGCTTGCACGGAATTCACGTCGTGGCAGGCATGGGCATCATCGCTTGGCTTACCTGGCGCGCAGTGCGTGGTGACTTCTCAAGCAAGAATTTCACGGCGGTCGACACTGGTGGCCTTTACTGGCACATTGTCGACTTGATCTGGATCTTCCTCTTCCCGCTCTTCTATCTCATCCACTGAGTTGGACGGAATACATCTATGGCACATCAAGTCTTACATTCTGCCGGCGCGCACGCTGGCTCACACGCTGGCGAAGTTCACCCCGAAGTGGGGCATGTCGTTCCCATTAAGTACCTCGTTGGTGCTGGCGCGGCACTGCTTGTTC
>JBIKQN010000170.1:0-4560 GCA_044349615.1 Phycisphaerales bacterium | reverse complement strand
CCACGCAACCGGGCAGCAGCATCATGCCAGGAAAGATCAATCCCGTGATCTGCGAGAGTGTCATGATGGTTGCTTGCCGCGTGGTTGGCAATGATGCATGCATCACCCTTGGTGGCTTCGGCGGTATTGGCAGCCTGCTTGAACTGAATGTCGCCATGCCAATGATCGCCGACAGCCTCTGCGAGTCCATTGACCTCTTGGCGAATGCCTGTGACATGTTCCGAGACAAGTGCATTGAGGGTCTGGAACTGCACCCAGACGCGTCCAAGACCGTGGAACGCAGCCTCATGATGGTCACGAGCCTGGCGCCAGTGATTGGGTACGACAACGCTGCAAAGGCCGCAAAGGAGGCCTACAAGAGCGGGGAGACCATCCGCGCCTATGTGCTGCGCAACAAGATGGTGGAGCCCAAACTGCTCGACCGCCTGCTTGACCCCACCTCCATGACCAAGCCCGGCGGCAAGGGACCAGGAGGCGGGTAACGAGCACCTGTCCCCCTTTGACGCGCCTTGAGCCTGTCACTATCGGACGGATATCTCGCGCGTCGACCCGAGTTTGTGCAATATCACACGGCATTAGGTTGCCCGGAGCCATTCTGGTGTTACTTTCTTCGTGCCCAGCCTCACGGCTTGGGCACGTTTCTATTTCAGAAGCGGTCATCATGGAAGGAAAGGTTTCGCTATGCGTTTACTCGCAGCGTCAGTGTTCATCATTGCAGCAACAAGTCCTGCGCTTGCGCAGTCGACGGTCATTGCCGAGAATCTTCCCTACCCAGCCCAGTACGACCCGATCAGCGGACGTGATCTTCAGGACGGAACCTTCTCTGACGCATTTCAGAGTGGCGGCAATTACTTCTACTCGCAGGCCATTGGTCAGAGTTTCAGCATCGCGAGCGGACAAACATCCACCATTACTGACATCACTTTCTGGGGCTCCTCGGAGTACCAACAGTCAAGCACGCCGTGGAACCAGACCGCACTCAGCAGCAACATCGTGGGCATGCAGATTGCCATCTTCAGAACCGATAGAGGGACTCCAAACTTTCCACTTGTGACAAGTTGGACCATCCAGACCGGTCAATTCAATCAGGTTCTGACTGGCAACTACACGCCGGGAACATTCAGTCCAGTACTGCAACTCTCGAGCGCCTTAGCCGGCAACTTCACGCTTAGCTCTGGCAGTTACATGATCACCATCGGCGGCGTCCTCAACAATCCGGATGGCGATGCCTTTGCATGGACGGACGGCCTAGCCGACGGCTCCATCCCTGCCACACAGGCATATGCGACTGTCGGCGATATCCCCACAGAGTGGGGGACATGGATCTCCATTCCTGATGGCACATCGGGTGCATTCATTCTTGGTGGAACAACAGTACCAGCCCCCGGAGCAATCGCACTTCTAGGCATGGCTGGTTTGCGCACGCGTCGCCGCCGCACCATGTAGCACAACACTCCGAATCTCGGCGCCTTGCGTCGATTGATCCCCTCGGGCGCTTGCCGGTCTTCGTTTACCACTGGCCAGCGCCCGAGTGTTTTTACTCAGTGTTTCACGCCACAATATTGCATACCAATCGCAGCCCAAACCGCAAGTGCATGCGCATGATCGCGCACAGCATGCACGCGCAGAATCGCTGCACCATTCGATGCGGCCGCCAATGCCGCTACAACCGATGCGGCATCGCGACGAGCTGGATCTGGCTCTGCAGTGATGGCGCCAAGAAAGCTCTTCCGACTAGCGCCCACCAACACCGGGACACCGAGGCTGGTGAATTCATCAAGCCTTGCAATGAGCTCTAGGTTCTGTTTCACATCCTTGCCAAACCCAAGTCCTGGATCAATGGCAATGCACTCCCGAGGCATTCCCGCACGCATCACTGCTGCAACACGGTCACCAAGCCAATCCCTCACATCGCGCACCACATCGCCATACATCCGCCGGGAGTCATGCTCGGTACTCCAAACATCAGAGTCTGGGGCAACCAACCGATGCATCAGAACGATCGCTGCACCAGAACCACAGGCCGCTTCCACGATATCTGGATCATCTGTCGCCGCACTCACATCATTCACAATGCATGCCCCAGCAGCGAATGCGGCGCGCGCCACATCCGCACGAGTAGTGTCGATAGAAACCGGGCTATGCGGTGCCAATGCCGAAATCACCGCCTGCGTACGCGCTATCTGCTCGGCGGAAGAAACGGCTTCTGCACCTGGGCGTGTTGATTCGCCCCCGATATCCAAGATGCCCGCGCCCTCCCGAATACTGGATTTGCCCCAAGAAATAGCCGCTTCCGCCGAAAAGTGCATACCACCGTCACTAAAGCTGTCCGGCGTGGTGTTCACCACCGACATGAGCACTGGTGCAGTACCACTTCCCCATGCAAAGCGATGCGTGCGTGCCAAGAGGACGCCACCCTCCACTGGACTCATCGCTGCGCCTGCGACTTCGCTGCATCGAAAGCAACGCCCAGCACGCCCGATGGGACGACGAGGGCAAACTCCCATGTGGCATCCCGCGAACGGATCGCTGCTGCAATGGGCTCAAGCCCTTCCGGCGCCATGGGCACCATGTCGACCGCACCACCAGGAATCGACTCGGCCACTTGGCGCGCCGCGGTCAGCAACTGACTAACGCCAACAAACACCACTGCATCCGCATCAGTAATGAGCCATGGCGACATTGCACGAACCATGCCATTGGTGGCAAGGGTCTTCTTGCTACTGCCAGATGCCGCCGAACATGCGCGTTCCAATACATCGGTGCGCTGGCTGTATGTCACCACAAGCGCACCAGGCAACTCACGAGCAAACCCGTGCAGACCGCGGCTACTAACGATGAATTGCTTTGCAATTCGCTGCATGAAGTCACCACCTGGACCGGTCGCTACTTCCTTCACTGCAAACGCCGACACTGTTGAGCCATCCTTCAACTGGCGGGCTTCTTCCCATGTCGGTTCACTTCGAATCCCGTCCACTTCTCCGGTCTGTGATTCGATCCATGTTCGAAGTGCACCCTTGACCGCTGCTGTGTCCTGTGTGACTACAACAAATGAAGCGTCATTGAGAATGCCTCCCACGGCAATACCAAGTCGACTGGGATATGCAGCCACTTGCACCTGACTGATCTTGTCTTGCACCGTATCTAGCCATGGCGGAAGCGTGATTCGCTCGTTACCGGGGACGGTGGCTAGGAACGAGCGAACCCGCGCCAGTCCACCCATGGCGGTGAGGTCTACGCCCGCGGCTCCATAGAACGCCGCGTCTGGAAGCCTGCCAAGCAGCGCGGTCACATCATGCATCTGCGCGCTACCAGCAGGGATCGCTTTGGCAACATCGCCTTCGGGGTCAAACCGGGCGTATGCGCGGATTCCTACAGCAAGTGCATCGAAGTCAATCGCAAACACAGCATCCGATACTTGCGCAAGAATCTGCGCGGCGCGTTCACGACCTTTGCCGATCGCCTCAAGCACTTCCGCCGGCGCCGCCTCTGGCTCATTGCCGCGCGGCAACATACTGGCAGCAGCAATGTCTAACTCGCCAGTCTTACGCGCTGCATCAGCCAGTGATTTCATGACGGGTGCTGATGCCCATGAAAAACAATCGCTCATTCGAATGATTTCCATTCCACGCCTACCAACGCGCGTGGTCAATATCGCCGCGAAGCCATCCTTTGGTTCCCAAGTTGCTAGCGAGTCCGGAGCATCCGCCACAAGAACATGACTGGCAGTCTTGCGGACCCAAAGCGCTCGGGGCAAGGTGCGTGCGCGCATCGCACCAGCACCCAAGTCAGGGGCTTCGGTAAATGTTGCAGCAACGAAAGCATCTGCGTCGGTCACCGGAAACGCGGCAATATGAACAAAGCCCGTCGCTCGAGGGGCGGACCACGCAACAAACGCCCCGCGATCATCAAAGCCAGCACCGATCCCGGCTTGGGCTTTCAAAAGGTCAATCGGCCGTCCGCCAAGAGCTGCCTCGGCTTTACCCATGCGATCGATTGCCAACTGCAAATCATCACTTGCCCCCTTCACGCTGGCAACGACGACTGCACCTGAAGCATCGGCGGGCACCAGTCGAAGTGCATCTTCTAGGGTTCCGGCAACAATCGATTCAGATGCACAAAGGACAGCGAGCACCGCGAACTGGCGCAGACGGAGGCAGGATGAAATCAGATTCATGCGTTCAGGATACGGGCTTCGCAGCGAGCGCCTGCTCGATTGCCTTGCGAAGTTCATCGCCAGTTGGCTTCACTCCAGAGCCATAGAAGGCGACTGGCTTGCCGTCCTTGCCCACGAGATACTTACCGAAATTCCAACTGGGCAACTTCCCGGTCCCCGCACTGAGAAGTGCATAGATCTCGCTCTGCCCTTCCCCGGCTTTCGTTTGCACCTTTGACATCATTGGGAACGTCACGCCGTAGTTCTTGGAGCAAAAATCACGGATCTCTGATGAGGAACCTGGCTCCTGCCCACCAAAGTCGTTGCATGGAAATCCGATCACTACAAGACCCTTGTCCTTGAATTCCTTCCAGACGGTTTCCAACTCCGCATATTGCGGCGTG
>JBIKQN010000067.1:0-7029 GCA_044349615.1 Phycisphaerales bacterium | reverse complement strand
CCGACCATGGATGCGCCACTGGCTGCTGGCAGCCGGCGTCTACAACCTCGTCTGGGGTGCCTCGGTTGTTCTTGCTCCTGATGCCCCGCTTCGATTGTTTGGAGTGGATGCGCTGTCAGGCACTGGGCGCGCTATCTGGCAGTGCTTGGGGATGGTGATCGGCGTCTATGGCATTGGCTACTTGGCCGCAAGCCTTGATCCGCTTCGCCACTGGCCAATCGTCTTGGTTGGGTTCCTTGGAAAGATCTTTGGGCCAATCGGCTTCGTGTGGTGCGCTTCCCAGGGCGATATCGATTGGCGCTTTGGTCTGACCATCCCAACCAATGACCTGCTTTGGTGGATTCCGTTCGGACTCATGTTGCAGGGAGCATGGCTGCACGCCCGTGAGTTTGATGTTGGTGGAACACGAGTAGAGCCAACCCGCGCCCGCATTGAATGCGAGCCGTCACTCGGCACCCCAACCTCTTCAACGCCAGACCTCGGCGTGGCGCTCCTTGTTGCCCGCAACCAACACGGAGTGTCTCTCGCAGCCCTCAGCCAAAGTAAGCCAGTGCTCCTTGTTGCCCTTCGGCACTTTGGATGCACCTTCTGCCGACAGACCCTCGCTGACATTGCCGCTCAGCGAGCGCGCCTGGAGGCGGAAGGCACCCAGATTGCCATCCTGCATTCTGCGGATGTAAGCAGCGCAGCCCCGATCTTGGCTCGGGCGGGTCTTGGTGATATTTCTTCGTTTGCGGACCCTGACCATCTTCTCTCCCGGTCACTCGGCATTGAGCGCGGTTCGTTCATGGCCGTTCTTGGTCCTCGAAACATCCTCAAAGCCATCCCAGCCCTGCTTTCTGGCCATGGAATTGGCTATCCAGTGGGCGACCCGCTGCAAATGCCTGCCTCGTTCGTGGTGCACAAAGGACGCGTTCTCAGCCACCACCATCACACCTATGCCGGCGAGCGGGAAGATTTCCCCGGACTTCTAAAGACCGCAGGACTTGCCTCGGGAGCGATACCCGCGCATACTTGACATGCTTGCCTCATCCTGACCCCCGAAATTTCAGATCACCCACCGCCGGTCACACCTCGTTTGTGATCGCTGCGCACGCTGACACCACCGCGTGCCCCCGAGTTGAACATGGAACTTCCGGTCGAGGCATCGCGTCCGCGCTTGCAACGCTTGCTGCGCTGCTCCTAACAATCACGGTTCTGGCAAGCACCCCTAGTCATGGCTACTCGCTCTTGGCTGGTTCGCGTATCGCTTTCCTGAGCGAACCCGATGTTGCCGCTGCAGCAACTGCCGCACACTCCGTCACTCCTGGCAGCGTGGCACCCCAGCCACGCGAAGCCGTCCACTGCGACCGCGCACGACTCTCGCTGCGCTCAACGGTGATGCTCCGGCACACCGCGCTGCCACCACCGTCTTGCGCGTGATGCAGCCTGTCAGCCGCGCACCCCGGTGCGGGCTGACCTCTGAACCGGCGCGTGCTGGTTCTGCTTCTCTTCCCAAACACATCCGTCTAGCCGCCGTGCGCTGAGCGCACAGCGACCTGACACATTCGCTCACTTGCGCGCTCAGTCGCGCCGATAGGAACACCATCATGTCAAGCAGCCAACTCTTCAAAGGTATCCCCGTCCTCGATTGGATCGTCCGAAGCACACTGGGCACGCAGAACCAGCGCATGGTGAAGCGATACCTCAAGCAAGTGGACTTAGTGAATCGCCAAGAGGACCGCATGCGCTCCCTCACCGATGCGGAGTTGATGGCGAAGACCGATGAGTTCAAGAGCCGCATTGCTAAAGGCGAGAAGCCTTTCGATTTGCGACCCGAAATCTTTGCGGCAGCACGCGAGGCCATGGACCGCGCCGTGGGTATTCGCAACATCTTCAATCCTGATCTTCCAGAGGATCAACGCTTTGATCCAACGCGCCTGCCCGCCGCCGCGCGAGCGCTCTATGAGGATGCCGTTGCACGCATTGCGGCTACCCCAGCTGCCGAGCCAACCGGCGCGTTCCGAGGCTGCACGGAAGCAACTCCAAGTTGGATGTTTGTTGACCTTGATCCAGCGCTGTACCAAGCCGTGCGCGAACTTTATCCAGAAAGCCGCCCTCCCTTCCGGGCGCGCCCATTTGATGTGCAGATCATCGGTGGCGTTGTACTCAGCGAGGGACAGATTGCTGAAATGAAGACCGGCGAAGGAAAGACCATCGTTGGCCCGCTCGCTTGCTACCTAGCAAGCCTTGAGAAGATGCAGGTGCATGTAGTCACCGTCAACGACTACCTCGTGCAGCGCGACCGCGACTGGACGTTCCCGTTCTTCCGTGCATTGGGCCTTGCTGTTGGCGCCATCCACCCCATGCATATGCAGAGCCACGAAGGCAAGCGCGATGCATACTCCTGCGATGTGGTGTACGGAACCACCGCGGAATTCGGCTTCGACTACCTGCGCGACAACATGAAGACGCGCCCAGAAGATCAGGTGCAGCGGCGTCGGCACTTTGCCATCGTCGATGAAGTGGATTCCATTCTGATTGACGAGGCACGCACGCCGCTCATCATTAGCGGCATGGCCCATGCCATCAAACCTCGCTATGAAATGGCTGATCGCCTTGCCAAGCACCTTGTCAGCAAGCAAGCCCCGTGGGAAACCACCGATGAACAGGTGAAGGTCGCGCAGGCGAAGGCAGCGAACATTGAAGGCGAGATCCGCAACACGCGCGACAACACCGCCAAGCCAGCCCTCCGCGAAACCCTCAAGGCAGCACAGTCCCAACTTCGCGAACTGGAGAAGACCCGCGACAAGTGCGTGCAGTATTACGAAGTGGAACTAGACAAGAAGCGCGCCACGCTCACCAACGATGGCATCGCCGAAGCACAGCGCGAGGCCAAGATCGGCAGCTTCTATGTCGGTGAGAACGTGGACATGCCCCACCTTCTTGAGCAGGCGGTGCGCGGACACACCGTGTATCAACGCGACCGCGATTACGTGGTTGCGCCAGACGACCAGGGACAGCAGACCATCGTGATTGTCGACCAGAACACCGGTCGCAAGATGGTTGGTCGGCAGTGGTCAGATGGCTTGCATCAGGCAGTGGAAGCGAAGGAAGGCGTCCCGATCAAGGAAGAGACGCAGACGATGGCCACCATCACCATCCAGAACTTCTTCAAGTTGTACAAGCGCCTCGCCGGGATGACCGGTACCGCTGACACAGAAGCCACCGAGTTCCATGAAATCTACAAGCTTGGCGTAGTGAGCATCCCCACCAACAAGCCTGTGGTGCGTGGTGATCGCAATGACCTGGTCTTCCTGAGCCAGAAGGACAAGTGGAATTCGATTGTCGATGAGATCAAGCGCTTCCACGATGCGGGTCGACCAGTGCTTGTCGGCACCACCAGCGTCGAGAAGAGCGAATACCTGAGCCGCGAGCTGAAGAAGAAGTACGGCATCCACCATGAAGTGCTCAATGCCAAGCAGCATGAGCGCGAAGCGGAGATCGTGGCCGGAGCCGGCAAGCTGGGCGCTGTGATGATCGCCACCAACATGGCTGGCCGTGGCACCGACATCAAGCTCGGCAAGGCCGAGCCTGCGCTCTTGATTGAGCATTGGAAGCGTCGCGACCTTTGCCCCAAGGAAGTGACCGCCGACTGGAGCGAAGAGCGCATCCTGGCAGCCATGCATCGACACATGGCCAAGCGCATGTTGCGCCGCGAAGGACGCCCAATATCCGCTGCAGAACTCGAAGGTATGTCCGAAGAGGACATCCGCCTTGCACTGCTGCGCCACTGGGTACTGGAATCAGTACCGGGCGTTGCGGAAAGCAAAGTAGCCACCGCAAATGCACAGGACTTGGAGGACAACCTCGATTCGCTTGGCAACTTCATGCTGCACAGGCTTCGCTTGTTTGCAACAGTGGAGGACATGGGCGGCCTGCACATCATCGGCACCGAGCGCCACGAAAGCCGCCGCATTGACAACCAGTTGCGCGGTCGCGCCGGACGCCAAGGCGACCAAGGTTCTAGCCGGTTCTTCCTGGCACTTGATGATGATCTCATGAAGATGTTCGCTGGCAAGGCGACACTCGGATTGCTATCAAAACTTGGCATGAAGGAAGGCGATGCCATTGAGGCGCCCATGCTCACGCGTGCAGTCGAGAAGGCGCAGCGCAAGGTCGAGGAACGCAACTTCCAGATGCGCAAGACGATCTTGGAATACGACGAGCCGATGGAATTCCAACGTCGCAAGTTCTATGGTCTTCGCCAACCAGTGCTTGAGCACCGCGGAGTCCGCGCTATTGCCTTGCAATACATTGAAGAATCTGCCGTCGACTCAGCCCGCCGCCATTTGGGGCCTGACTATGTAGCCAAGGAGATCGCTGAATGGGTGCGTGAGCACTACAACGTCTCCATTGACGCAGACCGCTTCGCCGGCAAGGATCGGGACAAGGTTCGCAAGGTCATTGACATCGAAACCCTTGAGGAAGCCACCATCACCATCGGCAACACCGTGGGTGAATACATGTCCTCGGACACTGATAGTTCCGAGTGGAATGTTGAAGAACTTCAGGACTGGGCGCGCACAAACTTCGGCGCAGCATTGCCACGCGAGTTGGTACTCGCTGAAGATGCCGAACCGGTGAAGCGCCTGATTGAACAGGCAGCATCAGTGAAGTTCCGTGCCATCGACAATTCGGCAGTGGATGCATTCTTGGTTCCGAACTACGGTGCTGCAGCGCTTGCACAGTGGGCCAACAACAAGTTCGGCATTCAGCTTGATGCCGCGGTCTTCAAGGATTGCCGAACGCCTGATGAAGCAGGCGCAAAGTTGGCTGAGCGAGCCCGCACGTTCTTCCAAGAGCGTGAAGTTCGCTATCCGATTGAGTACGCGATTGAATCAACTTCAACGCGGCTTCAGCAGGCACAGCAGGATCCAGAGAATGGGCAGCAACAGGCTGGCGCTGCGCTCACTGATTTCTGCGCATGGGCACGTGCTCGCTACGGTGTCAGTTGGACACCAGAGACGCTGCCATCTCAGCAGCCAACTGATCTGGCCAAACTGCTCCTCGACGAAGCCCGCACCATGGACGAAACCGTCATCGAACGACGTGCACAGGCTTGCCTTGCGGCTGGCACCGACACCGAGTCGATCGCCACATGGTTTGAGAAGGAGTGCATGGTTCATCTGGGCGAATTTGATCGTGAGCAGTGCACGGAAGATCCGCAGAACTATGTGCGTGCACGCCTTCGTAGTTTCATGCGTCAGGAGTTGGAGCAATTTGAGCGCTGGGTGCTGCTCCAGATTTACGACGAAGCATGGAAGAACAACCTGCATTCCATGGATCAACTCCGCGACTCCATCGGATTCCGCGGCATTGCCCAGAAGGATCCACGCATCGAGTTCAAGAAGGGTGCGGCCGAGACATTCAACGAGATGGAAGAGTCAATCCGCGAGCGCGCGAGTGACATTCTTCTGAAGGGCCGACTCGCTCCTCAGCCCCGTCCTATGCAACAGGCCGGGCTGATGACGGATGCCGAACCAGGCCCCACCGCTGAGCAGCAAGCGCAAATTGAGCAGGCAGAAATGGCTGGAGTAACGGGGGAACCTGTGAAAAAGGAACTATCCGACAAGGCCATGAAGGTGGTTGGACGCAACGAGCCCTGCCCCTGCGGCAGTGGCAAGAAGTACAAGTCCTGCCACGGAGCCACCGCCTGACGGACGCTCAGCCCCACATAGGCGGTGGATTTGGTTATAATCCTCCCCTTCACCAGCCTCGGTAGCTCAGTTGGTAGAGCAGCTGACTCTTAATCAGCGGGTCCAAGGTTCAAATCCTTGCCGAGGCACCTGAAACACCCCGTCCAACCCACATGGACGGGGTGTTTCGTTTTGCCTACTTCTCTTGTGTTGGCATGATGTGACTCGTCACCAGACGAGTCACCACCTGCACCATCACCGTAACAGCGCTTGCAGCACGGGAATCCCTGCAAGCGTCAATGTGGCGACAATGAGCGCCCAAATAATGATCGCCTTCCAGTGCTTCGCGAACATGCCACCGCGCGGCGCGGCTAGCGCTGATCCCGCGAGGTACGAAAAGCACTTGGGGCAGACATCCGCCTCGCTCCAGACGGTAGCGCCACAATCCGGGCAGCGGGCGTCGGCAACCGGGGAATCGTCGCCGAAGCGCTCGATGTCATCCTCGGATGGACCCTCGTCATGATTGCGGCGAATCGGCACGTGGAAAGCGTAGCGCGGGTACACAGGTCAGACCGCGCGAAGCCTGTCATCCCCTGAAACGAAGAAGGCCCCGTCCCGAGGGACGAGGCCTTGATCGTTCGAAGCGAGGCGGACGGGACTCGAACCCGCAACCACCGGCGTGACAAGCCGGAACTCTAACCAATTGAGCTACCACCCCTTCGGGCTCCGACAACCGCCCGAAAGCGGGTGCCGGACGGTAAATCATAGCGAGTTCCGGCAGGGATGCAAGACCGTGGATATCCCAAAATCATCGGGAAACTCGGCATACCTGAATCACTCTTCCGCCCAGTTTGTCCCATACGACGAACTGACAACGAGCGGGACGCGCAATGTCATGGCGCCCTCCATGGCTTCACGCGCTACCTCTTCAAGCGCCACGCGGTCAGTCTCAGGCACTTCAAACACCAGTTCATCGTGAATCTGCAGCAACATGCGCGCGCTCGGAACCCGCGACGGCAACTCGCGGTAGATGCGCAACATGGCGCACTTGATCAGATCAGCCGCACTGCCCTGCACCACCGTGTTGATGGCAATGCGCTCGCCCAAGGCACGCTCAGCCGGATTGCGACTCAGAATCTGCGGCACCGGTCGCCTGCGACCAAGGATGGTGGCCACATAGCCATGCTCGTGGGCTTCCTGAACGCAGCGCTGCAGGAAGGCATCGATCCCGGCAAACCGACGCTTGTAGTCCTCGATGATCTGTCGGGCGCGTTCGTTTGAAGTGCCTGCACCCAATCGGCGCGCAAGACCCCAAGCAGTGATGCCGTAGACGATTCCAAAGTTCACCATC
>JBIKQN010000065.1:0-7156 GCA_044349615.1 Phycisphaerales bacterium | reverse complement strand
GGCAGTGCAGGGTCCGCTCCTGTGGTGGGTCACGACGCATCGGCGTCACCATCTGCATTCCGATGACATTGAAGATCCGCATTCACCGCACGCTGGTCGCCAGAAGGGGATCATCGGATGGGTCCGCAGTTTCTCGCACTCGCACGTTGGTTGGCTCTTCAGTAACGACGACATTGCATCAAGCGTCAAGAAGTATGCCCCCGATGTCGCTGCTGACCCGCGGGCACGAATGATCAGCAAGCTCTTCCCGCTTTGGGTTCTCATGGGCTTCGTTGTTCCTGCAGTGATCGGCGGACTGGTTGATGGCGGCTGGAAGGGCGCGTTCCTCGGATTTATCTGGGGCGGCGTTATTCGTATGTTCTTGGTCCATCATGCCACGTGGAGCATCAACTCCGTGTGCCACATTTGGGGCTCACGGACCTACCGCTCCGGCGATCACAGCCGTAACAATCCGATCATGGGCATCCTTGCCATGGGCGAAGGCTGGCACAACAATCATCACGCGTTCCCAGCGAGCGCGCGTCACGGCCTGCAGTGGTGGCAGTTTGACCTGAGCTGGATCACCATCCGCTCGCTCGCTGCAGTGGGCCTCGTCAAGCGCATTCGTCTCCCCGGCGCTGAGCGCATGGCGGCGAAGCGTATTGGTCGCGCAGTGGCTTGAATTCACTGAATTTCGAACGACTTCCCCTCTATGCAGAGTGAAGCACCAGCCACTGCTATCGGTGCGTCCGCTGTAGGGCCCGTCCGTGAGGTGTGGTCACTCGCCTGGCCGACCGTGGTCACGATGCTCTCCTACACGGTGATGCAATTCGTTGACGCGGTGATGGTGTCGCAGGTTGGCCCGGTTGAAGTGGGTGCACAGGGCAATGGCGGTGTTTGGAGTTGGTCCGCCATCATCACCGTCGTGGGAGTGTTGTCGGTGGTCAACACATTCGTCAGTCAATCGATTGGCGCAGGACGTTCGCATGAAGTAGCGCGATACGGATGGGCGGGGCTCTGGCTTGGCCTCCTTGCTTGGGCAGTTCTCTTGGTCCCATTCGGTCTGTGCCTGCCAGCACTCTTTTCTGTCATGGGGCATTCCGCGCGCACGACGGAGTTGGAGACTGCATACGCAGAGATTTTGGTCTTCGGTGCCGTGGCCGTCGTTATAGGCAAGGCGATGAGCAATTTCTTCTTTGGCATTCAGCGACCGGGTGTCATCACCGTTGCTGCAATCACGGGGAACGTGGTCAATGGTCTACTGAATTACGTCTTCATCTTTGGACATGTGGGATTGCCCTCACTGGGTTTGCCCGGCGTTCCGGGCATCGCTCCGATGGGGGTTGCGGGTGCCGCACTTGCCACGGTGTTGAGCACGGTTATCGAAGCAGGATTTCCATTGGCAATCTTCTTAGGTCGCAAGATGGACCAAGAATTTGGCATTCGACATTCGTGGCGTTTCGACTGGGAAGCGATTCGTGATTTGCTCCGCCTTGGAACGCCTTCGGCGATTCAGCAGGGAAGCGAGATCATCACATGGGCCATCTTCATGAGCGTGTTGGTGGGTCAATTTGGTGATATTGCCCTCAGCGCAGGATGGTCAACACTTCGCTACATGCACCTTTCGTTCATGCCTGCGATTGGCATTGGTATTGCCGTCACGAGCATCGTGGGCCGATACATGGGCGCCGGAAGACCGGACATTGCGGCAGCGCGTGCACGCATTGCACTTGTGATGACCGTCATCTACATGAGCGCGTGCGGCGTTCTTATGCTGACTTTCCGTGGTCCAATGATTACGTTGTTTGCGAGTGGTGGGAACACGTCTCCGGAAGTGACCACACAGGTGATTGCAACCGGATCGACCTTCATGGTTGCGGCAGCATTCTTTCAGGCATTTGATGGCATTGGAATTGTCCTCCTCGGCGCGCTCCGCGGAGCGGGCGATACCCTCTGGCCCGGTCTCATGACCGTTGCACTCAGTTGGGTGCTGATTGTCGGCGGGGGTTGGGCGCTCGTGACATTCGCGCCGGGCCTCGGCCCGCTTGGGCCGTGGATTGCGTCAACCGCGTACATCGTGGTCATGGCAGGCGCCTTGATGCTGCGTTGGCGGCATGGGGCATGGCGAACGATCACTGTCCTCGAAACGCCAGAGCAAGAGGCTGCCCGCGAGGCAGCCGCGGCGGGGTGATCGTTCCGCCCTTGGTGATGTCTGGTTCCTGATTCGTGGTTCCTGCTTCGCAGGGCGCTCCGGAGCCCGGAATTGGCGCTTTGAGGCTTGATAACACTGCCGGAGGGCAACATCCCGCGGCCTGCGCTACACTTTAGGACTTGCGCCCAACTTCCGGGCGCATCTCAACTTACAGGAGTCACTCGAGCATGCCCACTTCTGCTCTGGACACGGTCATCGGCGGTACCACCACGGCAAGCGACCCTCAGGGCGCGGCCAGCCACTTCAAGAAGGGTCTTGAGTGCGAGAAGACTGGTGACCGCATTGCGGCCATCGAACACTTCCGCGCAGCGGTTGAGCGCGACTCCCAGCCGGAGCATGTCTTCCGATTGGCCTTCATGCTTGACATGGTTGGCGAGGAGAACGAGGCGATCAAGTACTACACCCAGCTCAGCAAGCGCACCGAGCCGCATATCAATGCATTGGTGAATCTTGCTGTTCTGCACGAAGACCGCGGCGAGATGCACGATGCCGAGCGTTGCCTCCGCAAGGTTCTTGAGTCCCAGCCAAACCACGCACGCGCACGACTCTTCATGAAGGATGTCGGCGCCAGCAAGGAAGCCCTCTACGACGAAGGCGACCAGCGCGACGAAGCCAAGCGCAAGGCCGAACTTGACACCCCGGTCACGGACTTTGAACTGAGCGTTCGCAGCCGTAATTGCCTCAAGAAGATGAACATCCGGACGCTTCGCGATCTGTTGATGATCACCAAGCCAGAGCTTCTTTCCTACAAGAACTTTGGCGAAACTAGCCTTGTCGAGATTGAGGCCATGCTCACCCAGCGCGGACTTCGCCTCGGCGAAGGTCTCGATCAGGGTTACGTTGCACGCGCCGCTAAGGAGTACATCGATAGCCTCACCGACCGCGTTGACGCCGGAACCCTGGCCAAGCCAGTGGCCAGCATGGACCTGTCGGTGCGCGCTCGCCGCGCCTTGCAGCTCTTGGGCGTCCAGTCGATCGGCGAACTCGCCGCTCGCACCGAGGCGGAACTCATGGGCGTCAAGAACTTCGGCCAGAACTCGCTTGACGAGATCAAGCGGAAGCTGGTTGAGATGGGTCTTTCGCTCCGCGAACTCGACTGATCCGTCAAGTTCCCAGTTGGTATGTCGGGTGCCCCGCCGGTATGCAGGGTGCCCGGCATAGAGTGCGCGGCCGCGATGCAATCGCTCGCGGCCGCGCTCAAACTCTCCCGCAGGATGCGGGAATGTGCCGATTCAAGGAAGGTATGGCAGACCTCCTCTCTCGTGCTCGTCGACGCCTTCCAGTGGCTGACATTGCCTCCGCGGCCGTGTGGGCATCGCTTGGAGCGGCCCTCGTCATTCACGGCTGCGCGCCGGACTCCGGTGGCCAGAGTCCAACAGCGGCTCGCCGTCCGGTCCCGCCGGCGCCTGTTGCATTGGCTCCAACAGCGCCTGTCGCTCCGATAGCCGTTGTTGCTCCGATCGTTCCAGTCTTTGAACAGCGACCCACCGTGCCAAGCACGGAACCCGACCTGCGAATCCGCGTGGCTGCGCTTCGGAGCGCGAGTCCAATAGTTCGTCTCGCGAATCCTTCTGGCAAACTGATGATGCAGGGCGCGGGTCTTGCTCCGCGCGCCGTGCGCACACCCATTGATGTTCGCCCAACGCCGGGCGGCTGGCGCGTGGTTGAGGGTGCTGGCTCCAAGCGCCCCACAACTATTGAAGTCACGCTCGCTAGTGCCATTGAGTTTCATCCTCCCGCTGGCGGTCACGGCATCGTTGTATTTGATGGCACTGATTGGCCCGGTCCGCTGCGTCTGGTGCCTGTCAGTGACGAGCCAAGTTCGCCGAACGCACTTGATGTGGTGATTGATGTTCCCCTTGAGCGATACCTCCCTGGCGTGTTGGCCAAGGAACTACTTAGGTCATGGGACTTGGAAGCCTTCAAGGCGCAGGCGATTGCCGCTCGCAGCTTTGCAATTTGCGAGCACGCGCACTGGACTGCAGTGCGCCATTACGACCTTATTGCTGGCGAAGCAAGCCAGGCTTGGGTGGGAGTCACGAAGGATTCGAAACCGCGCGAGGCAGTTCAGGCGACTCGCGGTATGGTGCTCAGCTTTGAAGGGCGCGTCGTTCCGTGCTATTACTCAAGTACTTGTGGCGGAACCCCGGCCAACGCCACCGAATCATTGACTCGTAATCCGAATCACGGCATTGCGCCGCTCGCTTCAGGATCCACGGTGACCACTGCGCACCGCGATTGTTGTTCAGATGCGCCGCGGTTTCGTTGGCAGCAAACATTCGCAAATACCGCCATCTGTGAACGCATTCGTCGCTGGGCCACCGATCAACGCGAGGCGCAAGTCGAGCGCGAAGGTCGCGTGCAAAGTGCGCGTGCGGCAGCCACAGTTCCAGCCGCCGCCTCCATTGGTGGCGCCGCATCACCACCAAAGAGTGGAGCGATGGCAAGTATGGCACCTGCGTCCACGTCGGTGGTAGCCGGCACCCCCCTGAAAGTCGAGCGCATTGCATCCGAGTCACCAGTGGCAGCGCGTGTACCAGCTGCAGTGAGTTCATCGACCAAAGCCTCGCCATCGGGCGCACAGGTGCCTTTGCGTAACGGGATCGTGGACATCGCCGACGATGCGCCGCTCTCGCAACTTGCTGCGCTGACTTCCATTCGCTCGATCAACATCATTGCGGGTAACGGCGCTGGTCGCCCAACGCGTCTTGCCATTCATGATTCCGCCGGGAATGTCTTGCAGTTACGGGCGGAAGACTTTCGCCGCGCCGTCAACTATGCGCGCGAGGGTGAGCCGACCCCGAAGGAGCGTTTGAATAGCAGCCATCTTTCACGAATCACAGTGAGTGGTACTACGATCCAATTTGTTGGACAGGGCTTCGGGCACGGCGTTGGAATGTGCCAATACGGCGCACAGGGCATGGCACGATCCGGGTCAAACGCGCTTCTGATCCTGCGAACCTACTATCCGGGCGCAGCGGTCGTACGCGGGTATTGATCGACGCACACTATGTTCACCGGAATCATCGAGCATCAAGGCCGCGTTGTCAGCCTGCGCCCACAGCCATGGGGTGCGCGGCTTGAAATCAATCCATGTGGTTGGACCCACACACCCTCTGACGGTGACTCGATTGCCATCAATGGATGCTGCCTGACTGTGGTTGGTGCCCCTGACAAAGGGGGAATCATTTCGTTTGATGTCATTCCGCAGACCCTCTCGCTCACCACGATTGGATCGCTGACAGCGGGCGAAGAAGTCAATCTTGAGCACGCCGCCACCGCGGCAACCCTGCTGGGTGGACACATTGTTCAGGGTCACATCGATAGTGTGGGCGAAGTGCTCTCCGTATCAACCGCTGGCGGCGAGTGGCGAACGCGCGTTGCAGCGCCTGCGGATGTCATGAATGTTGCGGTTGATCGCGGCAGCATCGCGATTGATGGTGTGAGCTTGACCATCGCTGCCACTGGGGATGGTTGGTTTGAGGTCGCCCTTATTCCGGCAACGCTGGCCAAGACCTCGCTCCGGATTCGGAATGCGGGCAGCCGCGTCAACTTGGAGAGCGACGCGCTTGCGAAGATGATTGCGGAGCAGGTGAAGCGAGTGCTGGCGGCGGGCGCGAAACGCCCATGACACGCGCAATCAGCCCCTCGGGGAACGATTGCAGTCGTTCGAGCAGCCGCTCACGACTTTGAATTTCAAAGAGCCGTGCCTGCGCAATGCGTGACTCCGTATCCGTCAATTGCTTCTGAAGCAGCAGGAACGAGGCATCCGCCGTGAGCGTCGGGTAGCGCTCAATCAGCAGGTGAAAGATGCCACTGGAGGCTGCGCCCGCACGCAGTTCGGCAACGGCGCGCTGGATGGATGCCTCATGCGCAGCGCTCGCGCGGGTCACCGCCACGAGGTTGGGAACGAGGTCCGCGCGACGCCGCAACTCAACATCCACCAGTGACGCAGCCCGCTCCCAGCGGGTTCGGACACGGACGGCACCGTTACGAATAATGAAACTCCACATCACGATGATCAAGAGAAACCACAGTGCGCCACTGGCGGCAATAGAAAGCAGCACCGCTGGCTCCTCACTGAGTGTGGGCAGCAATTTTCGAGTCAATCCAGCGAGCGCCATGCCACCGCCGAGTGCACACGCGGTGCCAAGCACCAGACCAGTGATAGCGAGCGCGCGCGCAATCAAGCTATGTGTCCGTTCGCCTGAAAGCGAAATCATGAACACACCTTCTTCGCCACCACTACCAATCTCAAGCGCTTGTCCATCGGGCCGTATACGCGCATTACCCATGATCCATGCCGTGGATCCGATCGGTACGGCGCTCTCGGTGAAGGTGCGCCGCCCAACGCTGCCGGAAACAACGCGGTCAGGAGCCTGCGTGTGGTAGAGCGGATCTCCACGCGAAACAGTCCGGCTGAAGGTGTTCTTTGCCGTCCATGCAGCGCCGTTAACTCGAACGATGATGGCGCCCGTTTCATCGCGCAGGCGCAGGTCGACTGCAGCACCTCCAGCAGCAACGATGTCACTTCCCCTGCGAGTGCGTGTCTGGGTCTTCCCCTTTGAATCTCGATAGGTTTCTCTTCGTAGCCACTGCTCGCTCACGGACCACCCGTACTGCACGCAGGGCGTTCCACTGAGCGTGGCAATGAGTGGATCATCATGCTCAACCTGGCCAGAGGTTTCCACCAGCCCAACAAAGACACCCTGAATCGGCGTGGATGGAACATCGCGCAGAAGGCGAGCGAAGCGAAGTCGACTCCACCAAAGCCAGAAAAACAGCATGGCTACAAACCATGCGCCAATGGCAATGGGCGCGGCCTCCGGTTCAACGGCCCCAAGCTGCAGAGGATTCATGCAGGCGGCTCCCCTTCGCGTAGCCGTTCAACCACCAGCAGGGTGAGATCATCCGCTTGGTGCACGCTTCCAAACTGCATGTCCACGCGTCGTGCAATCTGCTGTA
>JBIKQN010000064.1:0-7158 GCA_044349615.1 Phycisphaerales bacterium | reverse complement strand
TGCCCTCTATCAGGGTGAGCCAGAGCTCCGGATGCGCCAACAGGTGCTGCTTGGTGTTGGTGGCATCCTGGCCTTGGCAAAGGTGAAGGAGAAGGCCACGGTCTTCCATCTCAACGAGGGCCACGCCGCCTTTGCAGGGCTGAAGCGCCTTTCGCAACTCGTTTCGCGTGGCATGACGCTCGACGCCGCGGTGCAGCGTGTTCGCCAAACCACGGTGTTCACTACGCATACACCTGTACCCGCAGGCCACGATCGCTACGACGTGGAGATGTGCTGGAAGGCACTTCGGCGTCCTCTACGCAACGCAGGTTTCACGCAGGAGACGTTTGCCCAATTCGGGCGCGAGCGTCCTGGCAGCGGTCCAATCTGTATGACCGTGCTCGCGCTTCGTCTTGCGGAGCGGGTGAATGGTGTTTCCAAATTGCACGGTCGCGTCAGCCGCGAAATGTGGACCGAAGTGTTCGGCCGCCCAGTGGCAGATGTGCCGATTGGTAGCGTGACCAACGGCATCCACATCCCTACTTGGATCGCCCCTGAGGCGCGATCGTTCTGGCGTCGATCCATTGGGATTGACCTCGGTAACTCTTCACCAGAGGCCAACCCATGGGCCGCCGTGCCATCAGTGGGTCGCCCAGACTTCTGGGCGATGCGGTGTGCACTTCGGCACAAACTGGTCAACTTCGTGCGCACGCGTCTCCGTCGGCAGGCCATGGCGCGCGGCGAAGGTCCGCTCGACCTGATGTGCGCTGGCGAGGCATTCCGTGATGACGCCCTGACCATTGGATTTGCACGGCGCTTTGCTACTTACAAGCGTGCGCCACTCATCTTCCATGACGTAGAACGCGTGCTGCGCATCCTGACATCGAAGGATCGCCCAGTGCAAATCGTCTTTGCTGGTAAAGCGCATCCAAAGGACATGGGCGGACAGGAATTCGCGCAAATGATCTGGCGCTTTGCTCATGATGCGGGCTTCCAAGGTCGTGTGGCGCTCATCGAGGAATATGACATGGAAGTTGGGCGCATGCTCACTTCTGGTTGCGACGTCTGGCTGAACAATCCGTTGCGTCCATACGAAGCCAGCGGAACGAGTGGAATGAAGCCCCCACTTCACGGTGGTATCAACCTGAGTGTTCTTGATGGTTGGTGGCCGGAGTCCTATGACGGCACCAATGGCTGGGCGATCGGCGATGGCAGCGAGAATCCTGACAACGAAGTTCAGAACGCGGCCGATGCGGAAAGCCTCTACACCTTGCTGGAGCAGGAGGTCGTCCCTGATTTCTACGACCTCGGTGCGGATGGCCTTCCCGGCAAGTGGATTACCAGAGCAATCCGTTCAGCTACCTTGGTTCCGGCACTGTTCAACACCGACCGCATGGTTGGCGAATACTTCACCACGGGGTATCTGCCAGCTTTCGGCGGCGCGAAGGCTTGAGAAGAACCAGGCAAGTTGAATCAAACGAAGGTCAGTTACTGAACGACGCCCCAAGCGGCCAAGAGCAGTCCAACGTCTGCTCCCCCGACGGTGCCGTCTCCATTGAAGTCTGCGGTCCCAGGTCCACCCCACTGAGCGAGGAGGAGCCCGAGATCGGCTCCGCCAACATCTGAGTCGCCATTGAGGTCAAACCGGCTCGGCGCAGATTGACTGAAGATCACTGAGGTGTACGGGCCAAATCGGAAGTTCCCGCTGAATGGAAGTCCGTCATAGCCACTATTGTCGGCAGTGACATCAGCGGTCGCATAGTTGCTGTAGTCGCTGGAGTAGGCAGTGGAGTCACTGTTGAAGCGCACCTTCCAAAGCCCGCCGCGCGGTAGTCCAATCCGGTAGTTCGGATAGGAAACGTTGCTGAAGTTCGTCAGCACCACCACATCATCACCAGCACCTCCATTTTGCCACCGATGGAACGCAAGCACTTTGGCATTGTTGTTCAGGTGGAAGACATTGGTATTCGCGCCACTCAATCCACCGCTCGTCCCATCAAGGTTGCGGCGTAGTCGGATGAGGCTGCGGTACATGTCAGTGACCTTGCCATAGGTGGTTGCCTTGTTCCAATCAAGCCGATCCTCGGCGGCAAAGTAGCCGTCCTCCAGAAACTCTTGACCTTGGAAGATCATCGGGATACCCGGTGCCGTCATCACAAGAGCAGCGCCAAGCGTCGAGCGCTTGCGGCTGTACCAGCTGCCAGCGTTGCCGGGCCAGATCGTCTCGGGAACCCGGGAGCGTCCATTCGCTACCTCGTCATGATTCTCCGTGTAGATGATGCGCTGCTGCATGGAGCCGTTGAAATTCTTGTTGATGGCGTCGCGCACGGCAAACATGTCGCGCGATGAATCACTGGCAGCTTCGATGGCACTCCGCACTGGGAATGCAAACGAGCCGTCCCATTGCGAATCAAAGCCCGCGCCGCCTGCGCCCGTTGTCTTGGTGATCCATTCGTTGTCGCCGAGATCCTCAGCCACCATCAACTTGCCAGGGAACTGTGCGTCGGCGGAATCGTTGCACCATTGCAGCATGCTCCAGCCATCGGGAATCTCAGGACCGGCATAGTCGCGCAGTCTCATGAACTTCGTGCCGTCAAAGCGGAGCCCGTCGAGTCGGAACTCGTTGAGCCACATCATTGTGTTTTCCTTCAGATACGTACGCACCTCGCCGCGACCGTAGTTTGGCCGAGCCCCCCATGGGGTGTTGGCATTCGCATCTTCATAGAAGAAGATTCCACCAGTGGAGCTGCTCGTGCTCCAGCCATCGTATTGCCAGAGATCAAGGTCCGATGGTCCAAAGTGGTTGTACACCACGTCGCCCATCACGGCGATTCCGCGCTGGTGCGCTGCATCGACAAAGGCCTTCAGCGCATCTGGTCCACCGTAGGAACTCTCAACACTGTACGGATGAGCGGGGTTGTAGCCCCAACTGATGTCACCAGCAAACTCGCTCACCGGCATCAACGCCAGCGTATTCACCCCAAGTGCCTGTAAATGGTCAAGCTTGGCAGTGGCAGTGGCGAACGTGCCAGGCAGCGCGGCACCGGCGGGCACATTGAATGTACCGATGTGCATTTCGTATGCCACGATCTTTGTCCACGCGGGCATCTGAAAGTTGTTCGTCTGCCAGTTGTATGCATTTGGGTTGTAGACCACCGAGTTACCGATGGAATTGGTGAGGTTGCGCGCCCGCGCATCATTCTTCCAGTAGGTGGTGGTGCCGCGCTTGATGGCAAACTTGTATTGCACGCCCGCCTGGATCAGTGCTACATCGCGCGACCACCAACCGTTGCCCTCGCTGGACAATGGATGCGATGAAGCACTCCAACCATTGAAGGTCCCACCGACAGACACTGCCGTTGCGTTTGGCGCCCAAGTGCGGAACGTCACGCCGAGAATCCCTGGACCATTGTTGTATGGAATGGCACCAATGCCTGCCCGTGTGGAGACTTGCGCCAAGACGGGGGTGGTGGCGGCCATGGACAGCACGCTGGCGAACACAAAGGTTCCTGCGAGCGTTCGGATCGAGGTCATGTGGGTCAAGGCTCCAAGGCTCCCATGGTCAGGGGTCAAGTCGCCGCCTGCTAGGGCAGGGGCTTATCAGGCGTCATTCCACGAACTGAAGAGTAGCCCGGGACTGGAAATCCGGAAGCGAAATCCGCCGAAAGGGGGTGGCATTCTGGACGTTCAGACCGGCATTTCTGCGGCCTGCTGACCTGCACACAGGTTTCAGGACTTCCCTGCCGACCTAGTGCCCAAACAAGTCGGTGGGCGCAAACATCCCCTTTGCCTCAAAGTGAGCCAGGGCCTCGTCCACCGTACGGAAGATCTTGGTGGCCGTTTCGGTGATGAACGGGCTGGGATTCTTCTTCGGCTTCCACACCACATAGACATCCTTGGTGTGCTCAAAGGCATGGTGCAGCTCTCGCTCCACGCCGCTTGAGAGTCCAGGTTGTCCATTGGGAAGTTCAGGCACCAAGCTGACGATCATGTCGGCCTGATCAATGAGCTTGAAGTCGCGCATGTAGATCTGTCCATCAATATCTCCCGCGATGTCCAAGATCTCCCGAACCGGTACACGCATGGCGGGACCGCCCACGCGACCACCAAAGCTATGCGCTTCGACATCAATGAAATCCTGCCCAGTACGAGCCGCTTCGATGGCGCGGTCAAGCAGCAGCTTTTCGTCCACGTCACCTGGATCAAAGGTCACGAAATGCTTGGCAAGCGCATCGCGGAATTGATCGATCTCGGCAAGGACATGTGGCATGTCCATGACATGGCTCATCGGGAAGCTTGGATATACCTTCTTCATCTCAGGTCGGGTGATGAGTCGGAGTGCAGTCTCCACAGTGTCGCGTTGCCGACCGCGGCTCAAGATGTAGAAATTCTGTCCGCATCCGAGTGCCTGTGCCATCAATTCGGTTGCCAAGATCTCTTCTTCGCGCCACACCATGCAGTCCTTCAGCGTGGCGTCAATGTCATGCTCTTGGTGTAGTCGGTGGTGAACCACTTCAATGTTGTCTACCAAGCAGATGAACATATCTGGCTTCAACATCTGGAGTTGATCAAAGTCAAACGCGCTGAAGAGACCATGCCGCCAACGGAACGTTGCATGGGTGTTGATGATCACGTTGGGATGCTCTGATGCTGGCGATATTGCCGCAATCACATCCTTCAGCACTGCGCGGCGCAGGTTTGCAAGCCGCGACCATGGCAGGTCCAAGATGCGCCCTGGTCGAACATCAGGGGCTTCCGTGTACATCATGTTGCCGACATTGAACAGCTCCACTTTCTTGTGACGCCGCTCTGCAGTGTCCACCAAGGACTCAAGGTAGGGCTTCTTGTCAACACCGATCTGGCCTGTAATGATTGCGCGCATAGGGACGGTGATCGTATGGCGATTTTTGAATCGCCGTCGCCGTTACGGCGATTTCGCCATCACTTCGTGCGTGAGAGAAGCACCACCACATGCGCCTCGATCGCGCGCCCTTCGCCCACGGCATCCACGCGTTCGTGCGTCTTGCCCTTCAGGTTGAGGTTCTCAGCGGGTACCCCCAAGATATGGGAGAGGTGGGCCACAATCTCTTGTTTGCGGGCACCCAATTTGGGACGCTCGCAGATCACCGTCATGTCCATATTTCCAATGGTCCAACCCGCAGCCTGCATTCGTCGCACTGCCTCTTCCAGAAAGACCTGACTGGGGCGACCGTCATTCTCGGGTGCATTGTCTGGGAACAGTTGCCCAATATCAGGAGCACTGATCGCACCAAGTATCGCATCCGTCACGGCATGCATAAGGACATCGCCATCCGAATGCGCTACTGGTCCACGGTCGTGTTGAAAGTGCACACCACCAAGGACAAATGGACGACCACTGCCAAGCGGTGCGCATGGCTCAAGCCGATGCAGGTCATAGCCGTGGCCGATGCGATAGTCGGCGGTCATTGATCAGGTATCCGATGACTGACGCTCAGAGCGAGGTGAGCGCGGCTGTGCTACTGGCCCGGGCGTGTCGTCGCCAACCTGCATGCGATAGGCCTCGTCGGGGCGCGCTTGCTCAGGGGCAGGGCGGTAACTGACAACGATCTTTCGGCATGCTGCGCTTGGGCAACTCAGAATGTTCTCAAGGGTGCCAGTCTGCGTGCCCTTCTTCCAGAGCGAGTACATCATGCGCGCAGGGCGACTGACCGGATCATCGCCGCCATCAGCCTCAAAGTTGAAGGTCAGCTGCTTGCCCGGTGGGATTTCCATGATGAAGAACGGGGTGCCATCTGGGTGGGTCGGCGACCGATCGCAGGAGTTCAGCACCATCACCGTGGTCGGCAGCAACTGCGTCGACTCATAGGTGAAGCCGCCGTCGGTGTGCGGCATGAAGCCGCCCGACGTGCTGTAGCAGCCCGTCACGATGGCGGATGCAAAAATGACCGTACTAGCCAAGAGTGCGGTCGCCGCAAGGCGGCGCGGGAAGGGTCGATCGATAGCAGCGTTCATAGGCATTTTGTCGGCAATCCTACAGAGACTTCACCAATGCCGCGAAGGAATCGCCCCGATGCTCGTAGTTGGTGAATTGCCCCCAACTTGCGCATGCCGGAGACAGGAGCAGTACATCGCCTAGTTGTGCCCGCGCAGCCGCTGCGCGGACGGCCGCTTCCAGTGTTCCGCACTCCATCGCTGGCGGCGTCGATGCCAACTGTGGCGCGGTCGCCCCGATCGCGTAGAGACCAGCGAGCCGCGGAGCCAGGTCACGAATCGCCGACAGGTCCACCTTCTTGTCATATCCACCCGCAATCAGGTGGATGCGCCGCGGATCCGGAAACGAAGTAATCGCCAGGAGTGTGGCGTCTGGTGTTGTGCTCTTGGAATCGTTGAAGCAGCGCATCCCACCATGCGTCCCGACCAGTTCAAGTCGATGGGGCAGCGAGCGGAACTCTGCAAGCTTCGCCACTAACCGCGCCCGATCAGGTACCTGCCCATCCGAGCGGATTGCAGCCTCTGCGGCAAGCACTGCAAGCCGCGCATTCCGGCGTTGGTGCTCGCCCGGCACCGCGGGCAGGTCGATCGATTCAAGGAGTGCGGCACGCTCAGCCTCTCCCGGGACCGCTGCGCCCTCCCACCATGCACCGCCAGTGACCCGCGCAACATCCGCCGCGGCAGCAGACTGCTCTTCGGCGAATAGCGAAACGAACGCATCGCCTGCGCGCTGCGCATGTCGAATTCCCGACTTGCTCGTCACATAATGTTCGAACGATCCATGCCAGTCCACATGGTTTGGTGCCAGATTGGTGAGCACCGCCACACGTGCTGACCACGGATCGAGCCCAGCCCATGCTGCACCATCGGTGAGCCACCACAACATGGCGCTTGAGAGTTCAAGCACCGTCCACTCACCCGCAACCCGTGGCGAACTCAAGATGGAGCCACCAATGTTTCCAGCAAGTTGCGCCGTGCGTTCGCCGTCGTTCAAGATCAAGGCAAGCATGCTCGCCGTGCTGCTCTTACCAGCACTTCCAGTGACGGCAATGGTGCGATTTTGATTGAGCGTTTCAACAGCGAATCTGATTTCCGTAGTGACCGGCGTACCGGCCGCACGTGCTGCGTTGAGATACACATTGTTCCACGGCATTGGCACCGCGGGGTTTGCAATGACTAGATCGGCGTCTACAAAGTCTTGCTCAT
>JBIKQN010000063.1:0-7162 GCA_044349615.1 Phycisphaerales bacterium | reverse complement strand
AGTTGTACGGCAAAGGCTGCGTCGCCCTTCTTCTCGCCCTTCTCAAAGCGCAGATTTTCCAGGAGCAATACCTGCCCCGGCTTCAATGCCCGAACAGCCGCCTGTGCTGCGCTGTCGGTTGGAAGCTGCCCAGCAAAGAGCACCTCTGCCTTCCCCGCTAGCAATTCCTTCAGGCGCACGAAGACAGGCTGAAGACTCTCGGCAGCTTCGTAGCCAGTTCCAGCTGGTCGGCCAAAGTGACTGGCTACAACCACCGACCCACCGCGGGTGATGATTGACTCAATGGTGGGCAATGCGCCACGAATACGCCGATCATCGGTGATGTTCCCCGCATCATCGGTGGGAACATTGAAGTCTGCGCGCACGAAGACTCGCTTGCCCTGAGGGTTGAAGGAGTCAATCGAGCGGCGCGCAGATGGACGAGAAAGAGCAGCGGCGTGATCGGTCATACTTCCACTATACGAAATGCCCATGACTTCCTCATCCACCCCGAAAGATTCCTTGAACCGCCCGTTGACCGTGTTGGTGCTCGGACCAACCGCTGGCGGCAAGACCGCGCTTGCAGTTGAATTGGCACTGACTATCCCAGGGGGTGGCGAATGCGTCAGTGCGGACAGCATGCAGGTGTATCGGGGCATGGATATTGGGACTGCCAAGCCAACCCTTGACGAGCGCCGTGGCGTTCCACATCACATGATTGATGTTGCCGACCCACACGGGGGTGCATTCACGGTGGCTAACTGGGTGGATGGTGCTCAACTTGCCATTGAATCGATTCATGCGCGTGGTCGTCATGCGATTGTGGTTGGTGGGACCAACCTGTACGTGAAGTCAATGGTGGAGGGAATGTTTGATGGACCGCCAGGCGACCCAGACATTCGCGCGCGGCTCGAAGCACTGCCAACGGAAATCCTGCGGGGGGATCTTGAGCACCATGACCCGATCGCAGCCTCGCGGATTCATCCAAATGATCGACGCCGCACTGTGCGCGCCTTGGAAGTCTGGATGATCACCGGGCAACGCATCAGCGAACTGCAACAGCAGTGGAGCGATGCCCCGCGCGCACTGCCCCCGAGAACGCATGCGGTTGGATTGGAATGGCCAGTGGAACTCATCAATCAGCGAATCAACGCGCGGGTGCGAGCCATGATGGCGGGCGGTCTCGAGCGCGAGTTGGTGACGCTGCTTGCGAAGGGCCCCCTCAACCGTCAGGCGATTGAGGCCGTTGGATACCGTGAGGTACTCAGGCACTTTGCACATGAGTGCACTATTGAGGAAGCGGCCGAGGACATCTGCATTCGCACGCGCCAATATGCGCGTCAACAGCGCACGTGGCTACGGCGCTTTGAGGCGATCCCGGGGGCACTCTGGATCGATGCCCCCGTGCGAACCGCCACAGAGGCTGCACGGGATGTTATTGGGACTCTATTTGAGTCCTAACAACGACTCCTCATATAAGTACCACCCCTCCGCCGATGGAGCCCCGACGCGCAGTGCTCTTGATGTCAACGGCGCGGAAGAATGATCCCACATGGCAAAACGACCAACAAAGCCCACAAAGACTGCCACAAACGACGAACCAGCGGACGATGCGCCCGCTGCCAAGGGCAGTTACAAGCTGGTGATCGTTGAAAGCCCGGCAAAGGCCAAGACAATCACCAAGTACCTCGGAGCCGGCTTTAAGGTGGAGGCTTCCAAGGGGCACATTCGAGATTTACCGAAGCGGGCACCAAAGGGCGTGAAGCAGCCCGTGCCGGGCGTTGACCTCGACCATGACTTTGAGCCAACCTACGAAGTGAGCGATGACCGCCGTGCACAGGTGACGGCGCTGAAGAAACTGGCCAAGAACGCCAGCGAGATCTGGTTCGCCACCGACTTGGATCGCGAGGGCGAGGCGATCGCCTGGCACCTTGCGGAACTCTTGGGCGTCAATCCATTGAAAGCAAAGCGCGTGGAGTTTGATGAGATCACTCGCGGGGCAATTCTGAAGGCGTTTGAGGCGCCTCGCCCTATTGACATCAACCGAGTAAACGCGCAGCAGGCGCGGCGAATCTTGGACCGCATCGTTGGCTACATGGTGAGCCCAGTGCTGTGGAAGAAGGTGGCCGGCGGATTGAGCGCGGGACGAGTGCAGAGTGTTGCTCTACGACTCATTGTTGACCGCGAGCGAGAGATCCGCGCGTTCCAACCTGATGAGTACTGGAAAGTGGAAGCAGCCATGACGCCTGATGCCGCGAAGGGCGCGGCACTCGCCAAGGAGTGGGCAGCGTTTATGGCACGCCGTGATGAGCGCAACAAGGCGCCCACCGTCAAGGAGCAGACGCATTGGCTTGCAGAGCGCAGTGGCATTGAGTGCGAACTGGTGCAAGTGGCAGGCAAGGCGTTTGAACTTGGACGCGAGGTTCCAAAGTATGAGGATTTGGCAGATTTCAGCTCGAAAAGTCCTGCCATTGCTATTCCCGACTGGGTGATGCGCAAGAAGGAAGAAGACAAGAAGACCAAGACTCCCCTGCCGCAGGAGTTGCGCTGGTACGGACCGGGCGATGACTTGGTGAAGCGCGTGCAGACGGTGGCCGAGGCGGTTGGATTGGAAGGAGTCACCGTCGATCTGCGCGAAGACGCAGAGGCAGTTGGATTTGCGCGTTGGCAGCGGACGGTGCGCGGCACGATCGGCGCCAGTGTTCGTTACCGCGTGAAGAGCATCGAACGCAGCGGCACAAGCAGCAAGCCGCGCGCGCCATTCATCACCAGCACATTGCAATCAAGCGCAAGTTATGCATTGAGTTTCGGCACGGACCGCACGATGCGCGTTGCGCAGATGCTCTACCAAGGCGTGAATGTCCCTGGCGAAGGACCGGTTGGCCTGATCACTTACATGCGTACTGACTCCACCGCGTTGTCGGGCGAAGCGCTCGGCACGGTGCGTTCGTTTATTGATGAGAAGTATGGCGCGAAGTATCTGCCTGAGAAGGCGCGCTTTTATGGCTCGAGCAACAAGAGTGCGCAAGAAGCGCACGAAGCGATTCGTCCAACCAATGTGCGGCGCACGCCTGAGATGCTGCGTGGCGTGATTGATGAGGAGCAGTGGCGTCTCTACAACCTTATCTGGCAGCGCTTTGTTGCATGCCAGATGACAGATGCACAGTACGACTCCACCGTGGTACTGCTTGAGCGCAGCGACAAGGCAACCGGTGCCATCTTCAAGGCGAATGGCCGCGTGCAGACATTCGATGGGTACACCGTCACGGGAATCCGTGGTGAGGGCGAAGATCAGGAATTGCCAGCCATGAAGGAAGGCCAAGAAATGGCGCCCTTCTGGCTTGATCCGCAACAGAAATTCACCAGTCCGCCGGCCCGATTCAATGAGGCCAGCCTCGTGCGCGAACTTGAGAAGCAGGGAATCGGACGCCCGTCCACCTATGCGTCGATCATCAACACGATTGAGGCGCGCAAGTATGTGGAGCAAGTCAGTCGTGCCTTCCATGCCACTGATATTGGCATTGCAGTGTGCGGATTTCTAGAGGAGCCGTTCAAGGACAGCTTCATGGATATTGGCTACACGCGAAAGATCGAAGAGGAGTTTGATGACATTGCTGAGGGCAAGGAGAAGTGGCAGGAGATGCTCCATCGCTTCTACATGCCGTTCAAGGATGTTGTGGCTGGTCTTGGCGCTGCCGACACGACGCATGTGAAGGCCGAGGGAACGCCATCGCCGTATGCATGCCCATTGTGTGGGCGGCGCTGCGAGTACCGCCTTGGCAAGACTGGCAAATTCCTTTCATGCAGCGGATACCGCGAGCAGATTCCAGTGGAGATGCCGCCTGCAAAGGTGCCGGCCAAACCTGCAAAGAAGAGCAAGGCGGCCGCAAAGCCTGCGAAGCCGCGCAAGATCAAGACGCAGCCAGCGTGCGCGTATGCGGCGCCAGTGAATCGGCAAGGAAAACCGCTTCTTCCTGAGAAGGTGGACATTCGCTGCCCGGTGGATGGTTCGCCAATGATTCTGCGCACGGGGCGATTTGGTGATTTCCTCACGAGCGTCAACCGCGAGACGGACTTCATCTTGAACATCGACAAGAAGGGTGGACTGAAGTTCCCATCGCCGCCGCCGTATGTGACGGAACTGCCCTGCCCCAAGTGCAGTGCGCCAATGAATCTGCGTACCGGCAAGCGCGGACCGTGGCTGGGTTGCAGCAAATTCCCGAAGTGTCGTGGGCGCGAGAGTTGGGCGAAGATTCCGGTGGAACAGCAACAGGCACTTGAGAAGGCGCTTGCGATCCACGAGGGCAATCAGCCGAAGTTTGATATCGCTGCGCTTGACGGCACTCCCCTGAAGGAAGGCACGCCTGTGGTGGCGCTAGTCATCCCGGGGGAGGAGGCAAAGTTGAAGTTCCACCCTGACTATGAGAGCGAGCAACGGGCGCTGGGTGCTACGGGCTGACTTGGCGATTGAGAGCTGGCTTTGGCAGGAGGTATGTGGCAGCGATCGCCAGTGCGATGGTGAATGCAAAGACCGCATTGGCCATCTGCATTGTTGCAAGCGGCAAACAAAGTAGGAGCGCAAGCACAACCGGAATCGCAACGACGGCAGCCATCAACAAGGTCGTTCGCCATCCGAACGCGTTCTCGAGTGAGTTGCCGCCAGCCACTCCGAGCACACCACCGATGCCGATACCACTGCCGACCGCGTGCTACCCATTGCCAGTTCCGCAGCCATCTCCGACTGCAGCGGCGCAAATGCGTTTTCAACAGTCACCTGATAGATCATGAATGTCACGATCGTGCCGAACGCTAGGAGCCCCACGCCCCGTGGCGGGAGCGCCCTGCTAGGGCTGACTAGCTGTAAAGATTCTTGGTTCGATGCAGTCATGATGGGTCCACGGTATCGACAAACGGTCATGAGCATGGCGGTCTTCGGCATGACCATGCCGATGGCGCATTGTCCTGAAACAGAAACTCCCGAGCCGCCGAATGACGGCTCGGGAGTTCTTTGAAATTAAATGGGGACAGGGGTGGACGGCACCTATTTTGGGGTGGAGCGGTTGGGGTAGGCCACTAGGAGGATGGCGAAGCAACCGACGGCCATCCACATGGGGACGCTGAAGAGCTTTGCGTAGTCCATGGTGCCGCCTGCACTTGCCCAACCACCTGCGATGTCGGCGGCAACAATGCTGCCGACAATCGTTCCGATTCCAACGATTACCAAATTGAACAAGTTCTGCGCCGTTGCACGAATATCGCCCGTGGTGTTCTCATCAACAATCATGAACGCCACGAAGATGAAGCAACCAAAGCAAAGCCCGTGCAGCGCAATACCCGCCATCACGAACGGCAGCGTTGGCATGAATGCCCAAAGAGCCATGCGCAACGCATAGGCCGCAAGCCCGATCAGCAAGAGATGCTTGCGAGTGAACCACTTGGTCAGGAACGGCATCATCGCCAGCACCAGAATCTCAGTCATCTGGCCAAGCGTCATCAGACCACCACCAACGCCGAAGATCTCGCTGATGGTCTTCTCAAATGCGCCCTTCTCCACGATGGACGCCTGAACGCTGCCAATGAATCCGTCTGCCTGCACAAAGTAGAACTGGTGAATGATGCTGACTGGAACCGCAATCAGGAAGAGCAGCAACAGTGGCATCTTTGCAACCTCGCCAAACGCCTCAAGCCATGCTGTGTTCTGCTTTGCATTTCGGGAAGGCGGCGTGTTGGGAAGAATGAAGCAATACAGCCCCATCAACACACCAAGCCCGGCACTGATTTGGAATGCCACCGCTCGTCCGGCGTTCTGCGCAGCCGTCACTTCCTCAGCGCTCACGCCAGCTGGCGTGTGGTAGCGGAACAGAATCTGACCAACGGTGATTCCCACTGCAATCCAGCCAATGGTGCCCCACACGCGAATCGGACCGAAGTCAGTGTCGCGGTTCGGGATGTGCGCGAATGCCAGCGAATTGGTCAGCGCCATCGTTGGCGCGTACACCAACCCATACAGCGCTGAGAGCGCGAGGAAGTAGTTGAATTCCCCGGTGACTCCCATGAGGAACACCAGAAGTGCCCCCACGAGGTGGCTCACGCCAAGGATCTTCTGGGTGGCGAAGGTTCGGTCGGCCAGTTGCCCGGCAAGGAAGGGGCCGAAAATCGCGCCAAGGGCGCCAGCTGAGAAGCAGTACCCAATCTGCGCCCCCGTGAACTTCAGGTGCCCCGAAAGGAACGAATACAGAATCGGTAGCCACGCTCCCCAAATGGCGTACTGCAGAAACATCATCACAGAAAGCCGAGTTCGGAGGTAGGGGATACTGCTGCCGGGCGCGGTTGAGATTGCGTTCATAGAAAACGGATCATAACTATGCCTTCTCCGGAATGCTGCGCCAGTTCATGCAGGCATGGATACACTCCCCCTCCTATGCAGGACCGTAGAAAAACGCGACAGGTGGCAATCGGTGATGACCGCGTCGGACGCATTTTCATCGGCGGCGACGCCCCAATCTTGGTGCAGACCATGACCGCTGGTTACACCTATGACATTGATGCATGTGTTGCCGAGATCGAGCGCTACCGATTAGCCGGTGCAGATGTTGTTCGCGTTGCTGTTCCAGAACGCAAGGACACCGATGCACTCCGCGAGATCATCAAGCAGGTTCAGGTTCCCATCGTTGCCGATGTCCATTTCCACTTCCAGCGCGCCCTTGAAGCCGTGGAAGCCGGAGTGCACAAGATTCGACTCAACCCTGGCAACATCAGTGACCGCGATCAAGTGAACCAAGTGATCGACGCCTGCAAGGAGCGGAAGATTCCAATCCGCATTGGCGTGAATGAAGGCTCCATCATTGAGCGCAAGGACAAGCAGAAGCGCATGGAAGAATTGGGCAAGTACTTTGCCGGACACAAGTCCGGACACCTGCTTGCACTGATGATCGCCAAACTCGAGGAGTACGTGGAGATCTTCGAAGCACGGAACTTCCATGACATTGTCATCAGCGCCAAGAGCATGGACCCTGCACTGGTGATTGATGTCTACACAGAGATCGCCGCACGCTTCGACTATCCACTGCACTTGGGCGTCACCCATGCTGGCCCGAAGTCAACCGGCGCCATCCGCTCGGTTGCCGCACTCAGCACTCTGATCGCTAACGGCATCGGCGACACCCTGCGCATCAGTTACGCA
>JBIKQN010000062.1:0-7218 GCA_044349615.1 Phycisphaerales bacterium | reverse complement strand
GCGCCGGATCTGTCCGCAACCGAGTGCGGCTGCAGACTCAGTCATGCGCGCGTCATAGCCACCAAGTGCAATGTGTTCCAGAATGGCGCCGATGTCGCGGGGCTGTCCAGAGAAACTCATGCGGTCCACGCGTCCTTGATGACGAAGTGCTCGGCAGGATGCAGCAATCGTGTCATCGTGCGTGACCAGCATGCCGCCTTCGCCAGTGGTCACCTGCCGATTGGACCAGAATCCAAGGCATGCAACGCGCCCCCAACGACCTGCATTGTCAGCACCATAGGTGGTTCCAAGCGCCTCTGAAGCGTTCTCAACCATGGGAATCTCCATGCGCGAGCAGAGTGCGATCAGTTCAGGGAACTGAGCGGGATTTCCGAAAGTGAGCGCGGCCAGCATGGCCTTGGTCTTCTTGCCGATGCGCTTCGAAGCGGCCTCTGGATCCATATTCAGGCTCATCGGGTCGACATCGACAAAGACCGGTCGTGCGCCGACATTGAGCACGCTGTTTGGCATGCCGCTGTAACCGAAGGCAGGAACTAGGACTTCGTCGCCAGGTCCAATGCCGAGCGCACGGAGTGCGATCTCTACGGCAATGGCGCCAGAAGAAACACCAATTCCAAAAGAGCGACGCGTTCGTTCAGCAACGAGTTGCTCGAACTCAAGGAGCCGTGGTCCCATGCTCAGCGTGCCGCGTCGTAGCGTGTCTGCCACCAACTCAATGTCAGACTCGAGGATTTCGGGTCGATTGAGCGGGATGACAGGATTGGCAGCGGGATTGGGCATGTGAGTTACCTACTTAGAGATGGCAAAGAAGCTAGTTACTGCGGAGGAGTGGCGGTGGGCACGGCGGGTGTTGACATGGGTGCGGCCTCCCCGGCAATGCGCGCGATCAGTTCATTCGTCTTGTTGCGCGCACGGGCGTAGAACCATGCGGCTTGCAGTGTGCGCAGTGCATCAAGATCTCCGCCCCCGGCAGCAGCGCGCCCCAGTACATCAAGGTCATTGTCAGAAAGCGGTGCTCCGGCGCGCGCAATGATGAGAACGGCAAGCCCCTCGCCAGCGCGGGGGAGTGAACCACGGCGAGCACGCGCAATATCTGCTCCGGCAGCAACGCAACTGTCGTTGACGCCCGTCATGGCAGCAACAACAAGGTTCGGGTCATTCTTCACCCGCTCTACAAGTGCGCCAACGGCTGTTGGGTCGCTCTTCATCAGTTCGCGGGCAAGACCAGATATCAAGACGTTCGTAGGTCGATTGGCTGGATCAGGATCATCCATACGCGTGAGTAGATGTTTCCAAATCAGCCCCGATGATTCTGGTGGAAGTTCCGAAGCACGGATCAGTGCCCACTCGGCACTCAGTGGATGTCCAGCATCCAGGAGTTTGATGAGTGCATCGACCGGATCCTTGCCACCGCTGATTGCGGCACCAGTATCCGCCATGGCATCAAGGACTTGGTTGCCGTTTCGAATGGCATCGAACGCAGTGGGTGGAATCCCGCGGTCCGACGAAGCGAGCAACTGCAAGCCCGCGCGCACAAGCGCTGTCTGCGAACGGTTGGCTGCAACATGGTCCTGCCATGCTGCCACTCCATTTGGAGTGTCGATGCGGAGTGCCATGCCGATAGCGCCAATGCGGGTATCGGTGGTGAAGTTCTCTGTGCGTGCAAGTTCAAGGAGTGGCGGGGCAGCACTCTTCAACTCGAAGATCATGGTTGCTTCAACCAGTGCACGCATCGTCCCGTTGCGCTCAGCTGGTGGTAGTGCAAGTAAACGCGCGCGGAAAGCGTCCCATGCCGCAGAATCGCTTGGATTTTTTGCGCTGCCGTCCCGGAGCAAGAGGGCTGCGAATCCCGCCGCCACTGGATCATTGCTGACAGCAAGTGCGCGAACTGGCGTGGGGTCCCACTCTTCGTTGCGGCGGTCAAGTTCGGCCACGAGGGAGAGCATGGCTGCGTCTGAAAAATTTCCCTGTGCCAAGATCACCGACACCGGGGAAGCTCGGAGGAGGCCAGTGATGTTGGCTTCGCGAATAATGGCGGCTCGCTCATCACGGGCAGTGATGGTGGCCATCAAGTCCGGATCGATGCCCTTCTTACTGATGAGCGCTGTTCCAAGAACGCCGTAGACGCGTGGTCCTGCATGGATGTTTCGCACCATGGCACGGAAGAGCGCCTCGGTTGCCGGATCATTGGTTCCAGCGATACCTGCAACATAACTTCCAGTTGATGGATCGGTGCCGGTCAGCGAGTTGTCAAGGACATCAATGGCGGCCTTTGAGAGATCGACTTTCTCATAGAACTGAGCGGCGGTGGGGGCGACGCAAAGCATCGCTGTGATCACCACACCGGCAATACGCCAGACGGGGTGGAGTGTGTCATTCAGCAGCATTCGCGGAAGTCTAGCGCGTAGCCCGACCCCGGCGCTCGACTCCGCGACGCACGGTTTCCACCAATTCACGAACGCTCCGAGCGCCGGGGGTGTTGTCGTCGGGCGGTAGTTCGTCACCGCGGTCGAGCATGTCGCGCACCCTTCGTGCGGCGGCGTGGGCACTTGAGTGAGCGGTACGACCAAGGTGGCGAGCAATCTCTGGGAAACTGAGCGTGGTCATCTCGCGGGCAAGGTGAACCACAACCCCCCGCGCAAGCACCACTCGGCGATGGCGCCCCGTGGATGCGAGATCGTCGCGATTCACCCCAAGTTCATCGCAAGTGGCTTCCACAATCGCTGCAATTCGTGGAGGAACTCCGCGGATGCTAGCTTCGCCAATTCCGAGTGCCCGTTCCACAATGCTGAGTGTGGCGATGCCGCCCATGTCTTCAAGCAAGAGTGCTGCAGCAATGCGGGCGAGGGCGCCCTCAATCTCTCGAACGCTACCAATGGCGCGGTCGCTGACGGCGCGCGCTGCAGCTGGCTCAAGCGCAATTCCTCGTTCTTCAGCGAGCCGGAGAACGAGCGCTTCGCGGGTGCTTCGATCTGGGGCTTCAACCTGCACCACCATGCCGCCGAGCATGCGACTCACCAACGACTCGCTGAATGCGCGGAGCGCACGCGGGTGTGCATCGGTCACGATGGCAACGCGGGCGCCAGCGAGTCCAATGGCATCGATGGTGTGCAGGAACTCTGCTTGTGTGGCACCCTTGTTTGAAAGAAAGTGCACGTCATCAAGCGCCAAGAGATCAAGCTTGCGCACGCGGGCGCGGAAGGCTTCGATATTGCCAGCGCGCACTGATTGAATGTAATCGTTGGTGAACTGCTCGCCTGTGGTGTAGCGAATGCTCTCGTTGGGGAAGCGCGCGCGTCGATCAGCGCACAGGCCTTGCAGCAGGTGTGTCTTGCCGACACCGCAACCGCCGTGCAGGAGGATGCTGCGGATACCGCCAAGATTGTCCTCGGCCAACCGGCGTGCGGCTTCGAAAGCAATGCGATTGGAGTCGCCGACCACAAAGTCTTCTAGGCGACGCCAACGCGGTTGGTCGCGACGGATGGCAGGAACAGTGGTTGTAGTTGGCAGTGATGTCGCCTCGCCGCTTGTTGGAGAGCCGCTCGCCGTTGGCTCGTCCTGGGCAACGATTCGGACGGTGAGGAGTCCCACATCGGCAGCCACGCTAGCAAGCTCGTCGCGGAAGTTTCGCTCGATCCACTCGGCCGCAAAGGGGCTCGACGCATCAACCACCAACTCGGAGCCGTTGAGGGTCAGGCAGGCTGGTTCAGCAAACCACATGCGATACCGCGCTGCACCGATCCGAGCGGCGAGCCGACGCTCAACCGAAGCGCTGCTAGGAGCTTCGCGGAGCGCTGAATCTTGCGTGAACTGCAGAGTTTGCGCTCGGACGATGGCGGTCGACACGTTTCGGGTGATCCTGTAGCAAAGGCGCCGAAGCGCAGTGATGGCCGCCAAAGCGGCAAGTGGAAACAGCATGCGCCAGTAGCGAAGACGCCACCGCTCCCTCGGTTTTTTGACGTCCGAGGCAGTGCATGCCGACAGGATTTTCAGGATCATCCGTGTCCAATCGCTTTGGTCATCTCCGATGACCTCGGCAACGCTCAACGGTCCGCTTGCGCGGCGCTCCAGTGGTGGTCAGCGGGCCCTTGGGGCTGCTTAAATTCCAGTGGGGCGCCACACGAGCGGCGCTATTGATTGCTCCACTTCCTGCGGAGCACGGCGAAGATTAACCGGGATCTTCATCAATGCAAGAGGTGTGTGCAAGCGAAGCAGTGCACGATGCGCGTAAGTGCCGATCACGATGGCAATTCCTACGCAGAAACTTTTTTCATCCACCGTGCAACGCGCTTTGTGCTTGCCGATTGTGGACAACTACCGTCACTTGACAGTCGCCCGTGCGATGGGTTAGGGCGCCTGGTGCGCCACAAACGCATCGCGACACCGCAGTACACGGAAGCCAGCATGTGAATAGAGGGCAAGCGCTGGTGAATTGCGAGAGTCCACGGCGAGAGCGATGTTGGGTTCGGGGCGCTGCGCGGCGAGCGTCATTCCATGCGCAAGGAGCGCGCGACCAAGCCCGCGTCCACGTGCTGCTGGAATGAGACCCAAATAGATGACCTCAGTGGAATCAGTCGCCTGCGACGGCGCAAGGAGCAGTGCACCAACGGGACGATCGTTCTCAAACGCAATGGTCCACAGGGACGCGTCGTGTTCGCCGGCAGCAAGGTGACCATCCACAATGTCTGCGGGAGTGCGCAACTCTGCAAGACCTGGGCAGTCAAGCGTGTCTTGGTAAGTCTCTGAAAGCAGTGCCTCAAGCATGGTGCGTTCGGCCGGATTCCACTGGGCAAGGCGAAAGTGAGTTGGCAGTGATGCGGTGGGGCGATCATCTGCGTGCGCTAGGCGCTCCATGTATTCAAGTGTGGCAAGGTGGCGCATGCCCCCGCCGATCCATGCGCTTGCGCGAAGTCGCTCGTTGGGTGACGACAGGGCTTGCACAAGTCGGATCTCTGGGATCCGGAAGCCCTCATCGAGGGTGGTCTGAATGAGTCCACCGATCTGCGAGGCATGCACGTGGTCGCGAGGGGCGGTAGACATCAGGAGGGCGGTGCGCCCGGGATGTGGGATCAGGAGCGTGGCGGCAATGAGTTTGCCGTCATGGTGTGCTGTCCAGAGGTGGCTGAGATCGACGCCCTGAGCGGCTGCACGTCGCTCAAAGGCCGGTGCTGCAGCAACGGTAGCCCCCAGAACGGAGGAAAGCGCGCCGGCCCGATCACTGGGCTCGGCCTTGCCGAACAGCAACTCCGGAGGGGAGCTGTCACTTCCACCAAAGAGTCTTCGAAAAGCCACACGGTGAGCGTAACCGGGAAGCCTCCCGAGCCGTAGAATCCTGACCATGTTTGTAGCACCGAAAGCAGTCATTCGTCCCCTCGCTTGCGCACTCAGCCTTGCCGTCTTGGCGGTTGGAGTGGTTGCCGTGCAGCCCGCTGCTGCGCGCACTTCCGTGTGGGCGCCACCAGTGGTGCCTGATTCCAAGCTGATTCCCAAGGTTCGTCCTGCCACGGCCGATGATCTTGAATTCCGTCCGGGTGCACTCACCATCGTGACGGATACGGAAAGTGGTGGTCGGTACTGGGTGTTCACTTACATCATTGCAAACAAGACAGGAAAAACGCAGCGATTTTCCCCGCGCTTTGACATTCTGATGGGAGATGGCGTGATTCTCCAGGCAGGGAAGGACGTGCCGGTGGATGCAGCGCGCCGCATGCAGCGCGCCGTGACGTCAGCACAGGCGCTCGACCAGTTTCAGGTGATGGGCGACATTCTTGATGGTGAATCGAACGCACGCGAAGGATTCGTCATCTGGCCTGCCAAGGGTGATTCCAAGGACATGACGCTCTTTGTGAGTGGCATGAGTTCTGCCTTCGATCGCCGAACCGACCCAGCAACCGGCAAGGAAGTGATTGTTCGGCGCTCATGGTCCCGCCATTACGCGGTGCCCGGTGAGTCGGATCCGCGCCATGGCACCGAGGCATCGTTTGACCCGATCAAGGATCAATGGCTGATGCGGTGACGGCACTTGGCGCCGCGGCGAGCGGGTGACCGCTGTTTCCGATAATCAGCGGTGATGACGCTACCGATTCCTGTGAATCTGGTGCAAATGACTCAGAATGGTGAGTTCAAGCGTTGTCAGCGGTTGAGAATAAACGCGGGTTCCGCTACACTTCGGAACTCGATTTCATGGACTGAACTTTGTAGGAGACTTTGCTATGGCACACAAGAAGGGTCAGGGCTCGACCCAGAACGGACGCGATTCAAACCCGCAGTTCAGAGGCGTCAAGCTCTATGGCGGCGAGTTCGCCAAGAGCGGCTCAATCATCGTGCGCCAGTGCGGTACGCGCTGGAAGGCCGGCTACCTCGTCAAGCTTTGCAGCGATCACACGCTGATGGCCCTGACCGAGGGAACCGTTCGTTTCCGTGGACGCATGGTTGACATCATCCCAGCGGATCCTTCGACGCCACGCTTGGCGATCGATCGCGTCTGACGCTGACCAGGATTTGACCTGAACACTGAACCGCGCAGGTCGCTCGATCTGCGCGGTTTTCATTGCAACTGACGAGACGGAATTTACACCATGAATGTCTTTGTCGATACCGCCGTCATTAACGTCCGCTCTGGCAAGGGCGGCGATGGTGCTTCGCACCTACGCCGTGAGAAGGACCGCCCCAAGGGTGGCCCGGATGGTGGTAACGGTGGCCGCGGTGGCGACGTGGTGGTGGTGGCTGACCCGCATCTTGACACCCTGATTGAGTTCTCATTCCGCTCGCACTTCTTTGCGATCGATGGTGGCAAGGGCATGCAGAAGAGTTGCCACGGCGCTGACGGCGCGGGTATCGAGATTCGGTTGCCAGTTGGCTCGGTGGTGACTGACGCGGATACCGGGGAATTCTTGGTTGACCTGATTACCCCCGGCCAGAAAGCGGTTGTGGCGCCCGGCGGCATCGGTGGACTTGGCAATGAGCATTTCAAGGGTGCACTGAAGCAGACACCGTTGGAATGCACTCCCGGCGAGTTGGCTGTTGAGCGCCGACTGCTCATTGAACTGAAATTGATCGCTGATGTTGGGCTTGTTGGCCTGCCGAATGCTGGCAAGAGCACGCTTCTGAGCGCCATCAGCCGAGCAAACGCCAAGGTGGGCGCATACCCGTTCACCACGCTCAGTCCACAATTGGGCATCGCGGAGCTTGACCCTGATCGACGTCTGGTGTTTGCAG
>JBIKQN010000061.1:0-7228 GCA_044349615.1 Phycisphaerales bacterium | reverse complement strand
TGCCGTTGGCCGACTGTGGACCGCCGAGGGAGATCAGGCCATGAACATCATCAAGATCGTTGGGCAGCGGTTGACCAAGATCAACGCGCACAATGCGCACGCGCTGACCGTGTGAACGAAGCGAGTCTCCCAGGAGTCCGGGGTCACTGATCTTGGAATGCTGGATGACAAGGATGGCCATCGTGGTTCTCGCGGGGGGCTGACAGGCTGTGAATGGGGGATCAGACTGTGCTGACCGAACGCGGCGATGCGGTTGTGGTCGTTGTCGGCGTGGACCGACCTTCAATCACGGCACGAACAGTACGGGCAATTGCTGCTGGATCAAGCCCGCAATCAACCAATTGCTCCTTGCGCTCGCCGTGGTGGATCCAGAAATCTGGAATCGCCAAGCGGGTGACAAGCCGGGTGTCAAGATGATGTTCGTTGCATGCCTCAAGCACGCAGGCTCCGAAGCCGCCACGGATGGAGTGATCTTCAATGGTCACCACTGGAATTCCGCGACCGAGCAGATCCTTGAGAAGCGCCACATCAATCGGCTTTGCAAAGCGGGCGTCGTAGAGGTCAACCTTGTACTCGCCGAGCAGCGCGATCGCCTCAGCAGATTCATGCGCCATGGTTCCGAAGGCAACGATGGCAACATCAGGCTTGGCGTTGCGGATCAGGGCGCGTGACTTGCCAAGTTCAAACGGTGGGCATGCGGTGGTGGTGAATCGATCGAGCACTGCCTCGCGCGGGTATCGGAGACTGGAGATGCCTGCCTCATGGTTTGCCATGAAATCCAGGGCAGCCTTCATGCTTGGCTCATCAAGCGCAGCCATGATGACGGCGTTTGGAAGCACGGAAAGCATGGCGATGTCGCAGAAGCCATGGTGGACTGCGCCGTCGCCGCCAACGAGACCGGCGCGGTCGAGGCAGAGTCGCAGTGGCAGACCTTGCAGGGCGGCCTCTTGGAAGCACTGATCAAACGCGCGCTGCAGGAAGGTGCTGTAGACGGCCATGAAGGGCTTCCAGCCAGTTTTGGCGAGACCGCACATCATGTCAGCGGCGTGGCTTTCGCAGATACCGGTGTCCCACACGCGGTCTGGGAATTTCGCCTGCACCTTGGATATGCCGGTGCCATCAGGCATGGCAGCGGTGCACGCCACAACCTTCGGGTCACGCGCCATCAGGGTGGTCATCGCTTCGCCGAATGCTGCAGTAAAGGAGCGTCCGCTCTTGCGCAACTCGACGCGGCAGCCCTCATTCTCCATGTCATCAAGCATGTTGAACGGACTTGGTGAATGGAAGGTGCAACTGTCTTTCTCGGCAAATCCGAAGCCCTTGCCCTTGACGGTCTTCACATGGAGAACCATGGGGCGATCGAATTCCTTGGCCTCATTGAGGACCTCAACTAGAGCCTTAATATCATGACCATCGACTGGGCCGACGGTCACAAGGTTGAAGTGTTCGAACCATCCATTGGACTGCACTTCATGTGCAAGATTCTTGGAGACTTCGCCCAAGCGGTGGTAGATCTCGGCCAATGTGCTGCCACCAGGCATGTGCTTGGCAAACTCGCGCGCGGTCTTCTTGAACTCGCTGTAGCCCTGGCTCAAGCGCACATGATCAAAGTACGCAGCGACCGCGCCCTGAGGCTTGGCGATCGACATGCCATTGTCATTCAGCACTACCAAGAATTGGCGGTGCAGCGTGCCAGCATTGTTGAGACCTTCCATTGCAACACCGTTCACGATGCTTGCATCACCAATGACCACTGCAACGCGGCGACCGTCGGCGTTCTCGGATGCCCAGCCCTCGCCGCCGAGCGTGTCTCCACGCGCAACACCCACGGCAGTTGAGATAGCGGTTCCTGCATGACCAACGGAGAACAGGTCGAAGCTTGACTCGCGTGGCTCAGGGAAACCTGACATGCCGCCGCGTTGGCGCAACTTGCCCAAGAGATGCTGACGACCAGTCAAGAGCTTGTGCGTGTAGCACTGGTGACCAACATCAAAGAGCAGGCGGTCGTGACCAAAGTCAAAGACGTAGTGCATCGCGATGGTCAGGTCGACAACGCCGAGATTGGGGGCAAGATGCCCGCCAGACTTGGCGACCTGGTCACAGATTGCTTGGCGAACTTCCGCTGCAAGGAGTGGCAGTTGTTCGATGGAGAGCTTCTTGAGGTCGGCTGGGCCGGCGATCGATGGGAGGAGCTTCATGGGAGAGTCTTGGGTACCTATCAACGCTCGACTACTAGTGAGTCAGCGCTCCGCTCGCATGCCCACGGGGGCGTTGAGAAGCGGTGGGAAAGTGTAGCGCAGGAGTGGTTATCGAGTCCGAGTTGCGAGCGCGTGGGCGGTCAAACGAAGCGGTTCAGCTGCATTTCCCAATGGTTGGAGGGCGCTGAGGGCAATTTCTAAGAGGTGTGTCACGTGGCGGTGGCTTTCGGCAAGGCCAAAGACGGTCGGGTAAGTGAGCTTTCCGGCATCCCGGTCCTTGCCCGCAGCCTTGCCGAGGTGCTCGGTGGACTGGGTTTCATCAAGAATGTCGTCGACCACTTGGAACATGAGTCCCATGGATTCTCCATAGGTGGTTAGTGCGTGGAGGCGGGATTCATCCGGAGTCCCACAAAGGGCGCCCATGCGGCAGGCACAGCGAATCAGTGCACCGGTCTTGTTGTCATGCACAAGGCGGAGGCGGTCGGCGGCGGATAGGTTGCCATGAAACCCTGCGAGGGTGTCATAGACCTGCCCTGTGATCATGGCAGTTGTGGCCGCGGCCAACTCGCGGGCAATATCAGCCGCGCGGACTGGTGAATCAAGGGCAATCTCAATCGCTACTGAAGTCAGGGCATCGCCAGCAAGGATTGCAAGCGCTTCTCCGTGGGCTTTATGAGTGGTGGGGCGACCTCGGCGCAGGTCGTCATTGTCTAACGCCGGAAGATCGTCGTGCACCAAACTAAAGCAGTGGATCATTTCAAGTGCGATGGCAGCCGGAATAGCGTCCCCTCGGCGGCCGCCCACGGCTTCGCAGGCGCGCAGCGTCAGCACCGGGCGCACGCGCTTACCGCCCCCAAGGACGGCATACTGCATGGCCTCGCGCAATTTGGGCGCTAGGCAGAGGTGGTCGATCAGCGCCTGGTTCAGGGCTGTTTCGACCTCAGTGATGAGCTGGGAATCCGTTGCGTGCGTGCCGAGCGCGGTCATTCCGCGGAGTGTAGCGGACTCCGTATGATTGTCCGCTCGACGCATATTCCTTGCGAACACTCCCCACAATGATCCAATCATTCCTTGATCTCATGCATCGCGGCGGCCCAGTCATGTGGCCGCTCTTTGTTCTTAGCGTCGTCTCCGTAGCGGTCTCCTTTGAGCGCGGGGTCTACTGGATCAAGCAGAACGGACCATCGGCGAAGCGCGGGTTTGTGCTGCTCATGGATTCGTTCCGGCGCGGCGATCGCGCCCGAGTGTCCGCGTTGGCTGAGACCAGCGACACCGTGTACTCGCGGGTTGCCACGGCGCTCCTGACAGACGGCGCAAGCGACGCGGTGGCTGTGGGTTGCGTGGAAGCAGAGCGGATCCGCATGGACCGTTTCATGGCGACGCTCTCCACCATCATTACCGCGGCTCCGATGCTTGGCATTCTGGGAACGGTTACAGGAATCATTCGAAGTTTTGAGTTGCTCGGCGGCGGCGGAGCGATGGTTGATCCCCGTGCCATCTCGGGCGGTATCGGTGAGGCACTTGTTGCCACAGCATCCGGCCTTGTTGTTGCACTTCTTTCGCTCTTTCCGTTTATGGGTTACGGCGCCCAGCGCGAGAACACGCTTGGTCGGCTTGAAACCATGATCGCGGTTGCACAGCTCACCTTTGGAACATCCCCGCCACCACGTGCGCATCATGAGCCGTCAACTGATGCGAATCACACGCATGAGCGAGCTCCGGCTGAAATTGGTGTTCCTCAGCAGGTCTGACGGTGATCGCAGCCAGGGTTGCTCTTCAACCCACCTGATGAACTTTAGTTGTCGCCATGCGTGAAATCACTGCGATCAGCAGCGTCAATCCACACGCGCATATCCATGAGCGCTCCGATGCCAGCGCTTTCGGTGCTGCCATCAGCCTTCACTGTGGCCACGAGTGAGTTGTGTCGTCGCACCGGGACGCCTTGCACAACATTTACCTGGATCACGCCAGAATCAGTCATTCCGGACTGGTTCATGAAGGATGCGGTGCCGCCTTCGGACTCGGCCATGGTGATGCTTTGCTGCATTCCCATAAACGGCTCCCAGACGGATGTTGAGCCGAGCATCGGCGGGACAATCCATGAATTGCCCGGGATGCGATCCTCGGGGTTCAGGCCAGTTCGATAGTTGCCGGGTGCGCGGAGGGCGCTAGCAGCAAACACAATGACTTCAGAGGTGCGCGAAATGTTTGCCAGGCGCGTGCACACCAACCGACCGGTCACTGCACCGCCACTTGCCATGGTCCACGCGGCATCCGCGTATGCAGGCGATGAAACACCGTTCGCGGCCCGATACCAACCACCCATGTAAAAGGCGTTGTAGGCGAATGCTGGCTGAAGAGCCATGGTGCTGCCAGGTACTCCGAATGCAGGCGCCATCCATGCTGGGTGCGTGGGAACGCCATCCCACTCACCGCACACATCGGTGTTGGCATCCGAATTTTCAGATTCGATGTAACTGATCATGGTTCCGTACGGGTCATCCATGAAGCGCGCGAGGCGCCAGGGGTATGTCTGTGAGAGTGATTGACTCACCGTACCGGACGAGGTGTTGGTGTAGTTCACTTTCCAGTTCACCTGCGTCTGTTCATCAAGGAACCCGGGTAGGAGTTGCTCTTCGTACGTGTTTGCGTACTGGTACCACGCTGCGTACACGCCACGCAGTCCGTTGAGTTCGCGCGTCTTGCGCGCGCTACCGATAGCGCCGCGGATGCCGGTGACCAAGATTCCCATCAGCAGTGCAATGATTCCTACTACCACCAGGAGTTCAACGATGGTGAACGCGCGCGGAGAGCGAAACCGAAGAGTGCGTGCAGACAGAGGCGTGGACTTTGAAATCATCGTGGGCATGAGTCCCAAGAAGATACGGCATTTGGCCCGCGATCCAAGTTGAATTGCGCAGAATCTGCGCGAGTTCAATCTGATGGACTCAGCGCAGTGGCAAGAAAGGCGGTGGCGCGCTCCTTGGCATCGGAGGCCATCCGGCCAAATCCAGCATGCTCAAACGGTGCTCCGGTTGGGCCATACGCATGCAATTGCACCATTTCTGGGAGAATTGCTTGGGCACGCAGAGCGTCGATGAACTCACGCTGACCTTCAACGGGTATCCACTCGTCGCCGGAATTATGCAGTGCCAGCAGTGGAATGGTGCGCCAATCCTGGAGGTGTTCAATGGGATTCATGGCTGCAACGCGGGCTGGATCAAACATGGCGCGGTGCTGCTGCCAACGCCAACTCCCGGTGGTGCATTCCACTAAGGCAGCATCGAACGTGTGCGGGCGGGTGAGTCGAACGAGCGCCGCCATTCCACCTGCACTCATTCCGCCGAGTGCACGCTTGCAGCCAGCGTGCTCGCCGGAAGCGTCAAGATCGGCAAGGACGGCATCAAGTTCCCCAACCATCTGCTCAACCACACCCAAGGTCTGCTCAGGCGCTTGTCGCGGCTCATCAAGGCGCTCCCCGTGCCCGGGCAGATCAATGGCGCAGGTGGCGATGCCCGCCCGTGCAAGTCGCAGGTAGCGACCGGGGTCGAGTTCCTTGGTGACGGTGCGTCCGTGCATCCACACCAATACTGGAGCAGGGCGCAGGACTTTCCCAGTGTCGCGATCAAGGTAAGGATGCACCACCAACGCGGGTACGGTGCCGTTGGCAAGCCGCAGCCGACGCGAGAGGGCCAAGACACTTGACGGAAGTTGTTCGAATGGTTGTGGCACGCGCGTGGAAATGTAGCAGGCCGTATCCTCAGGCCGTGCATTCACGCGTAACAATCATGGGTGGCGAGCATCGGTCGCGGATTCTTCATACCCCTTTGGGCGAGGAGATCACGCGCCCGATGACCGGGCGGGTGAAGGAAAGCATCTTCAACATTCTGCGTGGCTGGTTTGAGGACGCCGTGGTGCTTGACCTCTTTGCAGGTGTTGGCACCATGGGCCTCGAGGCGTTGAGTCGCGGAGCCCGGTTGGCCATCTTTGTGGAGCGTGACCGCGGCGTCTATGACTGCATGCGCAAGAACATTGACATGCTTGGAGTGGGCGCACGATCGCGGGCCTTGCAAGCGGATGCGCTAGCACCTGCAGTTCTGGCTGAGTTGAAGGAAGTGATCGATGTGGTGTTTGTCGATCCGCCGTATCCGATCGCGGAGCAGTCAAGTGGTAGGCGTCGGATTTTGGATCAGTGCGCGCGCCTGCGCGGCGTCATGGGTGATCGCGGCTGGATGGTGTTGCGATTGCCATATGTCTTAGAAGCGGAGGAGCGCACGATTGTTGGCTTCAGCGGTCCAGAGATTCGATCATTTGGCGATATGCATGTACACCTGTATTCGCCTGCTGCCAGCGATGTAGCAGTGGAGTTGAAAGAAACAGCGGAGGAGCAAGCATGAAGATTGGCTTAGTTCATGGCGTGGTGGTCATCGCCGTGACAGCGTCTACGTGTTCGCTGTATGCGCGTGAATCCGCATCCGAGATCATCCCAGTTGCCGTTGTTGGTCCGCCAGCGCCGCCCGATCAAACGGCTATTGATTCGGCTGTTCGTGAAGGTATTGCGTTTCTCATTTCAGCGCAGGAAGGCAGCCCCAAAGCACAATGGCCATACGAAGGTGTCTACCGCGTGGGGGGCGAGATTCCCGTTGGTTACCGCATCGGTGGCACTGGAATTGTGGGCGAGTGTTTGGTCCGCACTCCTGGTTACCAAGCAGACACTGCTCGGCAGGATGCAGTTCGCCGCGCGTGTGAATTCGTTTGTGCAGGGGTTCGAGAGCCGCTCATGGATCCCGTGTACGAAGGCGGCTACGACGTGCGTGGCTGGGGCTACTGCTACGGAGCACGCTTTCTCCTAGTGCTGCGTGCTGCAAAGGCAGTACCGGCTGAAATGGAGACCGAAGCCGATACCGCGCTCCGCTGGTACTTAGATGCCATGCAGAAGACAGAGCTTCCTGAAGTGGGTGGCTGGAATTATGCGCGGCAGCCAGGGATTGAGACGCCATCGCCTGCATCGCCATTCATGACGCCGCCGT
>JBIKQN010000060.1:0-7342 GCA_044349615.1 Phycisphaerales bacterium | reverse complement strand
GCACGTACTCGGCAGGGCAGGCGACTCACGCCGCCAGCATTCCGGCACGTGGGTCTTGAGCCACCGGCACGATCAGAAGAACTCTTTGATTGATAGCCAGTGGACCGCGGCTGGGACGAGTGCGGTACCGTGCAAAAAGCACATGATCAACACATGATCAGCACATGACTAGCGGTTGATCGCCTGCGAAGTGAAGGGCAAAGCGCTTGCTTTGCCACCGATAGCGATATTGATGCCGCCGAAGTATTGATCCTGAATGGCGTCATAGCCAAAGGTGGCAAGAAGCGTGAAGTCAGGCATTTCTCGGCTTATATTCGCAGTGAACAGGCGGAAGTCATTCTCCTGCAGGTCATAGGTTGGCACGAATGACGCGGTATACGCCTTGCTGATCTGGTAGTTCACGCCGCCCGAAAGCAGCGAATCGGAGAGGTAGATGCTCTCTGGCGCAAAGTTGTTGATGCCGCGGTACTCAATGAAAGTTGAAACATCCGGGGAGTGCTGCATGGTTGCACCGATCGAACCGCGTCCTGCGCTGGCAATTCCGAATGCACCCGTTCCGTCAGAGGGCAAGTCATCGGCGAGGAGATAGGTGATGCTTCCGCGAAGGGTCAGTGAGCTACTCGCTGCAAATTGGAAACTGCCATAAGCGTTCCGGCCCCACTGGCTCAGTTCCGGGCGCCAAGAGAAATACTGCGGGAAGAGACTCTGCTTGTACTTGGCGCCGTCGGTGTAATTGCGCGCTAAGTCATCACCGCTTTCGTTCCACATGATGCCAACATCAAGCATGAGCCAATCAACGGACTGCCAGTTGCCCGGCCCGCCGCGCATGGTTTGAAGGCGTTGCTTCAGTCCAGCCTGAACTGCAGCACCGCCAGTAGCACCTTCCATCTCTTGGTCATAGATCGCATAAGCAAGGTCATCGGCGGAGTTGTATCCGGCCCAGGTGTTCACGTAGGGAGTCAGAACATGGCGCATCCGGTGAAGGTCAAGTGTGGCCACTTCGAACTTGTCAAAGTTGGAAGTGAAGTCTGCGCTCGAGCGGAATCCAGTGGCAATGATGGCTCGAAAGTCTTCCGCCTCTGAGTTGTAGGAAGTGCGGTCGCCGCTGACATATCCAAAGACATTGGCGGAGGTGAATGGCGTGAACTTCCAGCCGTTGCCGCCGAATGTCGAGGACAGTTCTTGGCGTGTGAAGATGCGCGCAACGGTGTCGCCGTTGTATCCGCTGGACTCGTAGAGATCCGTCAGCGTGGTGGAATTGGTGAACACCTTGCCGGGCGCATAGGTCTGCCCATTCAGGTTGAACGTGTTGTTCTGAACACCAGTGCTGTCCTGCGAACCACGGCCGAACTCAAGGGCCATGAGGTTCATGTTGTATTCCTGCTGCCAGACGATGGAGTCGCCAAACAGCGTGTCGCCCCATCGCTTGTAGGCAACCTCGGGGAACTTTCGAACCTGGTAGGGACGCGATGCCAACTGCGAACTGTTGGTGATCACATCGTTGGTTGGGAGGGCAGCAAGGGCAGAGAATTCTGATCGATCGCCGCGGTCTACATAGTAAGTACTGGTTTCGCGCTGAAACTCGGTGGCAAACTGCTGCTGGCGCCAAATTTGCAGGAAGCTCTCGTCGGAGACATACGAAGTGCGCAGCTCCAGCTTTGAGGTATCGGAGAAATCAAAGTTACGAGTGAGATTGAATGTCCCACGAATGGTTTCGCTCGCCACCACTTCCTTGCCTGCCGAGGTTTGCTCGGGATTTCCGAAGTCGTTCACGATCAGCGCATCAATCTTGGCGTTGGCCACCTTGCCACGGACGCCGCCACCAATACCGTAATTGGTGAATGCTTCTTGTACTAGGTTGAGATCCGTGTCGCGCGGCTTGGCGATTCCCATCAGTGAGAACAGGTCCCACTCAGAATAGATTTGTGCACCGGTCAACTCGTTGTAGTTGCCACCAATGGCACGAATTGGAGGCATCATGTCGCCTTCGGATGCAAACTCTGGGAGCCAGAAGAATGGCACTGAGCCAGTCTTGAATGTCACATTTTCTGCGCGAAGTTTGCTGATGGTTCCGCCGTCAGCACCTTCGGCTTCTGTGATGGTTGCACGGTCCGCTCCGATTGAAAGGTGTGGCTCGAAGAACTCGCTCATGGAGACTTGGATGTCGTTACCTTCGAACTGCTGCTGTGAATACTGCCGTAATTCAGCGGCGCGCGCAATCAGTGGAATGCCACCACGAGCAGTGGTGCGCAGCACGCTGTCCACCATGCTGGCCTTACCAGTGGCGAAGTCGTAGTAGGCGCGGCGAGCCCGGATCACATACTTGAAGTCAGTGGCGTAGACATCGCCCTCGAGGTAGATGCCAACCACGGAGTCTGCGCTTGTCTCCGAGGTGCCGCCTTTCAACGCTTCGAGCGTCCCCTTCTTGAGGAAGATCACTCCGCGATCAGAGCGCATTTGCAAGGCTCGCGCTGCGCCGCCCTCAAAGCGCGGAAGCACGTCAATGGTGACACCGCTTGTCAGTGCGACTTGATCAGTCTTAGCGTCGGCGTCAATTTGCTCGGCAGCGAATGCCACCATGCTGTCGGGGGCAACGATTGGTCGCGCTGAGGATCCAGGAATCGCTTCGCCAGCAACCACTGGAATAGGCGTAGCCGTGGGCATTTGCGCCATTAATTGCACGGCACCTGGCTGTGCAGCCGCCTCAAGTTTCGCGGCAACGCTGCGGTCAAGCGGAGCGGTATCTCCCACCACCATGGGCGCTTGCTTGGGCGGCGGCGGTGGACGCAGCACTTCCGGAAGGATGCGCAAGGCGGGTGGCTTTGCAGCGAGTTCTGAAAGGTATGCCGCTAATCGCTGTTGCGCGCGAGCAAGGTCTTGGTTTGGGCTTGGAGCAGTCGGCTCAAAGAGCACAGCGGATAGTGAGACATCTCCGTAGGTGCTCGCAGTAATGAACAGGTTTGATCCACCTGCTCCGAGCCCTGCGGCTTTCGTCGGTTCCATTGTTTCAGGGAACCATACGGCGATCTGCGTGATGAGTCCCTTGGCGCTCGGGATTCGTTCAATCCACAAGACAGCGCTGGTGGCCGTGAAGTCATAGGTGCCAAGATTCACTCCAACGCGTCCGGTCAGGTACACGCGCTGTGTGCTGTCAACTTTCCAGACGTGAGCAGATGTGGCACGGAGCGTGATCGGCCAGACACCAGGCTCAGTTGGAATGACAAACCCACCCAATCGATCACCTTCGATACGGGCACGCTCGACTTGCGCATGAGCAGTCGATAGAAGCGCCGTGAGGCTGATGCATCCCACAAGGGAGGTCAGGCTTCGCAGGGTTGCAATGGACGCGCGGGACACGCGGGAAGGCTACTTGAGCGGCGGGCGATTCACCGCCAACTGATAGGGCGCCCGCTCAATCCGTTGATTTCTTTGAGCAATGTCATCGACACAATCCCGGCAAGGGCGAGCGCGGCCATGCCGAGCGCCTCGGCCTGAAGACCTGCGGCCATCAGCCACGCCGCGGCATAGACGGCCTGCCACATAGCGCCGTATCGGCGAAGGCGTTCCGCACCCGCTGGACCCGGAGAGCCAGCGACTTTTGCCCTTACGAGCAGTAGAAATCCCGCCAATGCCAATACTGGCCACATGATGCCAATCGGCCCTGATCCGATCAGCTCATCGCCTCGAGCCACTTGCGGCCAGTACCCGCCCGCGGAATTGCGGGCAGCCAAGGCTCCGCCTCCAAGGAGGACGATCGACCAGAACAACCACGCCGCTACCAGTGACAGAATTCGCTTGGTACCGAAGTACGGTCGCTTGTCTTCGTATCGATGCACGCTGGCGGCGATGGCCACTGCGTGCGACATGGACCACCAGATGGGAAGCGTGAAAGTGAGTGTCCAGTTTGGGATCAGCATGTTGGCCGCATGGACGAGACCAATAGTGACGATGCCAATCGATGGAATGTGTTTGCCGATGGCGTCATAGAACATCACTGCCGCAGCCACGGCCACAGTGAGAATGAGCGCAGGTTCACCGAGTGCGCTGGCGGAAATCACCGCTGCCATGAGTGCGCTAAAGGAAAGGAGCGCGGCGCTCGACGTACGAATCCGACCTGCGGCGAGCGGTCGCTCGGGGCTGAAGCGCCGATCATGACGGATATCAAGCAGATCATTCAAACTGGCCGCGAAACTAAACAAGCCGATAGCGACAATCGCAGTGCAGGCAAGCGCTTTCCAAAGTGGCATGTGGTAAAGCGGCAGATGCACGTACCGAGGATCGGCACGCGTGAGCAGCGTCACCAGCCACAGCTCGCACACCGCGCCAAACGCGAGGGAGAGCCGCGTCAGTTGGAACGCGTCGAGGATGCGCTCGGCAACAGGACGCACGGGTCCATGCTAACGGGACGCTGCTAGGATCATCAGCCCGCTGCCGGGCATTCCGCAGGTATGCGGCCCGCGAGTGAGTTACCTCAGGGTAGTTACATAGTCCGATCGTTCAGAAGTCCTTAGATAGTCCACAGAGATCCGCACCGAAATGAAGGCTGACAGCAATATTCCCGCGGACGCACGCGGGCTCCGCGTGGCGATCGTGGTGAGCGCGTACCACCACGAAATCACCGAGGCAATGGAAGTTGCGGCAACGGCCGAATTCCTGCACCGTGGTGGCCTCGCAGCGGACATCGTTCGTCTGCAAGCTCCTGGTGCATTTGAGATTCCGCTTCTGATTGACGTGGCGCTCTCGCGTGCCGGCATCGCGGCAGCAATAGCGATCGGTTGCATTGTGCGCGGAGAGACGCGGCATGACCGTCATTTGGGTCAAGCAGTCACCAACGAGTTGGCGCGGATTTCCGTAGCGCGCGGCAAGCCTGTGGGTCTTGCAGTACTGACCGTTGAGAATTTGAAACAGGCGCGTGCGCGTGCTGGTGGCGACCTAGGAAACAAAGGTTCGGACGCAATGATCGCGGCACTCGCGTGTGTACGTGCGTGTGAGGATCTCCGCCGATGACTAGCCATGAACACAATTCAAGTGCTAGTGCATCGGGTGGACATGAACGTCTTCCAGAAGGCGCTGCCACATTAGCGATGCGTCGCTGTGCACTACAGGCGATGTACCAGTTAGATGCTGGGCAGAGTTCTGATGCTGCGCTTGTTGGCATGTCGCAGGGCGAAACCGATGCAGATCACGCTCCAGCGAGTGACATTGAGCGCGGTATTGCGCTTGCGGCGCTTGCTTGGGAATTCCATGACGATGCGGATCGTGAAATTGCGACGCTTGCCCGCGAATGGCCGCCGCATCGTCAGCCAGTGGTTGACAGAAATCTCCTGCGCTTGGGTTGGTATGAACTTCGCCATTCCTCTGAGCCGCCGCGCAAAATTGTCAGCGATGCCGTGGAATTGGCCAAGGAATTTGGTACCGCCGATAGCGGCAAATTCGTCAATGGTGTGCTGGACAAGATTATGAACGGCGAGTCTGGCGACGTGAGTGCAGATGATGCAGGCGCGGCCAGTGATTCGGAAGTTGTGGGGGAAGGCTGAGATGTTCTTTCGCGCCGCGGTCGATGCGATCAAACGTGGCTTGCAGAAGACAGCCGAGGTATTCGGTGCAGGGTTTCGTTCCATTCTGCACGGGCGCACACTGAGCGAAGAACTGATTGACGAAATCGAACGGACGCTTGTCTCTGCAGATGTTGGCGTGCGTGCAGCACGGGAGATTGCCGCGGAGTTGCGTGCGGAATTCCGATCGGGCCGTGTGCCGCGCGGGGAAGATGCGATCGAATTCCTGAAGGCCCGATTGAAGGCGCGGTTGTCATCGGGCTCGCGCGAGATTGCAGTGGCCGCATCAAAGCCAACGGTTGTTCTTGTTGTAGGAATCAATGGCGCAGGCAAGACCACAAGCGTTGCCAAGATAGCCAAGAGTCTGAAGGATGACGGGCGCACAGTGTTGTTGGCAGCAGCCGATACGTTTCGTGCCGGAGCGGTGGCTCAGTTAGAAACATGGTCGCGGCGACTTGGTGTTGACTTAGTGAAGGGCACTCAAGGCGCGGATCCTGCAGCGGTTGCATTTGATGCAGCAGATGCAGCGATAGCGCGTGGCGTAGATGTTCTTCTAGTGGATACGGCCGGTCGGCTTCACACGCAAGACAACTTGATGCGGCAGTTAACCAAGATCAGGAATGTGCTTGCCAAGAAGATCCCAGGCGCGCCACACGAAATTCTGTTGGTGTTGGACGCCACGAGTGGCCAGAACGCCGTTCTGCAGGCAACCGCGTTCAAGGCCGCATGCGATGTCAGCGGCATATTCCTTGCAAAGCTTGATGGCACTGCCAAGGGGGGCATTGTGGTGGCCATTCGCGACGCGCTGGATGTGCCCGTGAAACTGGTTGGGGTGGGCGAAACGCCCGATGACGTGCAGCCGTTTGACCCGGACAGGTTCGTCGAAGCCATGTTTGCGGCATGAGCCGCACCGCCTAGAATGAGGGTCATGCGTCGGAGAGCATTCACACTCGTTGAGCTGCTGGTGGTGGTTGCCATCATCGGGATACTCATTGGGATCATTGTTCCGAGTGCACGTGGAATTCAACGCGAAAGCCAGAACGCTGGCTGCCTTTCGAATTTGCGCCAAGATTTCATCGCGGTGGATGCGTATCGGCAACAGAACTCCGGTCGACTGCCGATGTGTGAGTTCCTGCCAGTTGTTACCGATGCTGGCGTTGATGGCGGCCTGCCGAACTTTCTCTCGGGATTCATGCCGGCGGATTCATCTTCATGGATCTGCCCTTCAGATAAGGATGAGGAATCGCTTTCCACTGGAACCAGTTACATGTATTTGCCAGGATTGCTTCGCTACACGCCCGCCGTACAGGTGGATGTGGTGACGCTTCTTATGTCCTTTGACCCAGCGACAACTTCAATGGATCGTCTCATGACGGTTCGATTAGATGCGGAGGCGCGCGCTATGACAGAGTTCTTTGAACGCGAGGCCGCTCGGTATCCCTTGCTGACCGACAGTCAAGATCGACATCGCCGTGTAGGCGTTGAGCGTAACGGCGTCTATGTTGACGGTAGCGCGCGCATGGCAGAAGATATTTCTGCGGATGCAGAAAATGGAGCAACACCATGAACCTGATGGAATCGATTCGATCCCGCGATATGGATATTGGGGAACTCTGGGAGGAGTATCGCTCGCAGATTGTTGCGTCTATCGCCGCGGCGCTGGCGGTTGCTCTGGTGGTGAGCGGTTCTTGGTGGTGGTTTGCGGTTCGTTGGAAAGCACCGCCTTCGATCTTTGATTCGCCGGTGGACAATGTGCTCGGTTACTTCACGACGGATGATTTCAACCT
>JBIKQN010000108.1:0-5782 GCA_044349615.1 Phycisphaerales bacterium | reverse complement strand
TATGTCCGAGCCGTCGCAAGCGCGGAAGCGCTGTTCATATTGGATGCAGGTAGCCCTGCCGATCCGGTTCCCCTGCGATTCGGAATACTTCTCCGGGAACTTGACGCCCGTCACGGGGGGCTTGAACTTGCCCCCCCCCTGATGTTGCGCTCGCTTGGCCAGCGCCTTGGCGAATTGACCGCCCTTGATGGCGCCATCGCGGCTTCCAATGGATCTGTCATTCAAGTCCTTGAATATTCTGACGCCAAACCGCCCCCTGACCGATGAAGCGGTTCTGCGCTAGATAATCCGCTTGTACCTGCGTAACCCTGATCGCTACACTTCCGCCCGTTCTGCATTGTGACTGGACACATTCCTGACGAGACATCCATGACATTCACCCGCTCCACATCCACCCTGACTGATCCCTTCCTTGAGGACACCCTTGTGTCTCTCTACGGTGCGTTGGCGCCCGTAACCATCCTCGCATCGGACGATGACGAAGATGAAGAGGACGACGACGACGACGACGATGACGACGACGAGGACGAAGACGAGGACGAAGACGAGGACGAAGACGAGGACGAAGACGAGGACGAAGACGAAGACGACGACGAAGACGAAGACGAGGACGAAGACGAGGACGAGGACGAGGACGAAGACGAAGACGAGGACGAGGACGAGGAAGAAGAAGAGGAAGAAGAGGAAGACGAAGAAGAAGAGGAAGACGAGGACGAAGACGAGGACGAAGACGAGGACGAAGACGAAGACGAAGAAGTCTGATTCCTCTCAAGCAACGAAACCACATGCGCGCTGTCTGGCACATCTGCCGACAGCGCGCATTTCGTTGACATAGCCGCCACCATCACCGCTGCGAGGGTGGATCTTCCGCTGGTGCGCCTTGTGGACTCAGGGTCAGCCTGGCAAACTCCATGCTGTTTCCGGAGGCATGAAATCCGATGAGTTCGGTGGCGGAGAGCGTGATTGGTTGGGTAATCCAGCCAGTCCCAGCCATCAGTTCGGACTGGCGTGGATCGGTGGCGAGTCGTTCGCGAATCAGTGAATCTTTCAGCGTTACTAAAGCGTTGCTGGAATCAACGACTGTCGCCGCGAAAGACCCCTCGGTTAACACTTCGATTCTTCCACCTGGTCCCCAGAGGGCCATTCGTCCCGTTTCTGGGTTAAAGAAGGTGATCAGTTCCTGACTTGGGGGTGATGCGGCAAGACCAGATACTGGCTCGAAGGCACGAGCGGCCCAGCTCAGGTTTGCGCGCAGCGACACTACGGCGAGCATGTTTGGAGCAAGTGTTGCATCCTCGGTGGGTAGTCCATCGGGACCAAATGGCAGCCATACCAGTACCAACGATGGTGTCTGCAGCCGTAGTGCAAAGATGCCAGTTCCATCGCCGCCAAAGACAGGCATCAGCCAACTTGATCCATCAGTGGTTCGTAGTACGCGCCGTATGCCGTTGCGCTCGCAGACGAGTTGCCAGTCTCCGCCCTCTACATGTCGCCTGCACCACGCCATAGTGCCGTCAGGCGCGATGGTTGCGAAGGCGTTGCACCACTCATCCTGCGCGACCATGCGAACCGCTCCAGCCCACGACGCAAGCCCAATGTCCCGTCCGCCGTCTGCACGGGGTCGCTCCACAAGGTAACCATCGTCATGGGCGCCGCGACCAAGAATCCACTGACCTTTGAGTGTTGAGATCGGTGTTCCAGCCGCATCTGTTGCCAATGAAATGGCCTCAATGGTTGATTCGAATCCTTCTGGCGGCAGCGGATCACCAATCCGTACCGCCCATGAGGCAGTGCTGCTTGATTGAATGGCAGCCTTGCCACCGTCCGGCGAAATCAAGGGCAGGGTGCGGCCGTCATAGGGGATCCGTGCCAATGAACTCACATCAATGAGAACGCGGGGCTTGAATCGGTTCCGCTCATCAACAATGACCGTTCGCTCCGCTCCAGGTACTGGTTGCGAAGTCAAGGTGATGTTGTCCTTACTGGAGATTCGCTGCGATGAGCACCCAAAGCCGGCTAAGCAACCGATGGAGGCAAGCAAGAGGGCGGCCTTGCGGGCCGCCCTCTTAGTTGTTGCTTTGCTCTTGAGACCGTACATCGGCGAGTTCATACCGTCAGCGAGGTACCGGAGCAGTGCTTGGTGGAGTCGTGGGCACGGGCTCGGGGACGGGCTCGGTCTCCGGCTTCACTGGACTGGCTGAACCAGGCTTGACAGTGCTTGGCGCCACAGGTGCAGGCATCCAAGGTGTATCGGCGGGGATATCGATCGGCGCAAGGGGCTCGCCTGGTCCGGCGGTTTCCGGAGTATCGCTACTCAGGAGGTCCCGCTTCTTGATCAGTTCCTTTGACATGTCCGCGATCGGCTTGGCCAACTCGCGGAGTCGAGTGCGCTCTCCAGAGTTGTAATTGCTGTCGTTCTCATCCGGATTGTCAACCACGGTTGGTGTTACAAACACCAAGAGTTCAGTGACAGCCTTGGTCTCGCTGGTATTAGCGAATACCCAGTCGAGAACCGGAACATCACCAAGGAGCGGCATCTTGCTCTTGATCTTGTTCTCGGTTTCCTTACGGATACCGGAAAGCACGATGGTCTGGTTGTTTTTGACAGTCACCGTGGTGTTCGTCTGTCGCCGGTCAACAATCGGGTTGCCGCCAACACCCTCAGGACTGGTCACATTGATGTTGGAGAGCAGTACTTCGATCTCCATATTGACATTGCGATCCTTGGTGATGCGAGGTCGCACGTTCAGACCGATTCCCACAGGGATCTGGTCAAAGGTTGCATTCACGCCACCACCCGTATTCAGATCACTGAGGCTTGAACTCTGGAAGGGAACATCCTGCCCCTGGAAGAACTTTGCTTCCTTGTTGTCACTCGTGAAGACGCGCGGCTGTTGAAGAATGCGCACCGATGTTTCCTCGGACAATGCCTGAAGAACCACATTGGTATCGATGCCGAACGCAAAGACGGATTTGCTCAGGTCGGGCGGGAAGATGTCGCTCTTTTCACCATCGAATGTCGTTCCTGCAACAACGGCGTTGTTCGGATTGACTGGTCCGACACCTTGACCCCACTTGATACCCAATTGGAAGTCATCTCCGAGCTGGACCTCTGCAAGAACCACGGAGATCATGACCTGGCGACCAGGTTGATCAAGGTCACGAACGATGGTTGCCAAGCTCTCTTGGATCTCTGGTGGAGCCAAAATCAACAGCGAGTTCTGTCCTGCATTCGGCACCACGCGGCTCTTGCCAACAAGTGCACTGACTTCAGTCGTTGTATCTCCAGCGCCACGGCCCGATTGCCACGGGAACTGAATCCCGCTGCTGCCGCCACCGCCGCCAGGAAGGTTCGTGTTGCCGCTTGTAAAGGCGTTCGTATTGGAAGACCCATTGGCGCCGCCACTCGCCACATTGAAGTCAATTCCAGACAGGCCTTCTTCAGGTGCTCGGATCGATGCGGTCGAGCCGGACTGTGCAAGCAGGGCGTTGAGAATCTCGGACAACTCCACTGCACTTGCATGCTTCAGCGGGATGTTCTTTGGCATGCCCGCCTGCAGCGGTCGATCGATTTCCGCCACCAACTCATCAAGCCACTTGAAGTTGTCGGGCGTCTTGCTGACAACGATCAGGCGATTCGAGTCTGGGTATGCCTCAATACGGAAGATGTTGGCAATGGCTACATCGGCACCCGATGATCCGCCACCAGCACCGCCTCCGAGTCCTTGCACACGCGATGCTCCCGTATTGCCGCCTGCGCCGCCAGTGCGACGCGCGCCGCCGCCACCTTCAAGCAATGACTGCAGCACTGTCTGCACTTTGAGTGGGTCGGTGTACTTCAGGTCATAGAGTCGGTAAATACTGCCGCGACTTTCTGATGACGGAGCATCAAGTACTGCGATGAGCGACTCGATCTCCTTCATGATGCTTGGCTCAGCACGGATAGTCATGCTGTTGGTGGCTGGTAGGACTGTGACCACCAGCTGCTCGCTTGTTCCTACAAGTTCACTGCCGCCACCCTGAGCTGCGCCGGGCGTGCGGCCTCGATTCTGCCCAGCCTGTTGAGGCTGACCGCCGCCAGCGCGCGGAGTCGATGCTCCGCCCGATGGACCGCGCGAGGAGAACAACTCGGTAATGATGCCTTGAATCGTCTGCGCGTCTTGGTAATTCAGACGAATGGTCTTGGTGCGCACATCAACATAGGCAGCCACATCAAGCAGGTCGATCATGTTCTGCACGCGCTTGGCGAGCGCAATATCGCCCTCCAAGATGATCTGGTTGGAGTTGTTGTCTACTTGCAGCGTCGCGTAGCTCGGCAGTGAATCCTGCAACCGCTCAAACACCTGCGAAGCCTTCGTGTTCTTGATTCGGAAGACTTTGACAACAATGTTGCCGTTTTCAGGGAGTGGCGAAATGTCAACATCAGGGCCGAGCACCTTGGCTGGCTGCAATTGATTGAGTTCGGTCAGGCTGTCGATGAGGATCATGTCCTCGGTCTCGACAACACCAAGTCCATTGAGTCGGAATGCTTGGAAGATCAGATTGAGCGCTTCGCTCTTGAGCATCTTGCGATCACTGACAATGGTGATCTTGATGGGCTGCAGTGCGGTCTGCTTTGGTATGACCACCTTGCCTGTCCAGAGTGAGATGGTGTCAATCAGAGTCTTGATTTCCTGGTCACGGAACTGGAGTCCAACAAGTTCATCGGTGACTGGTGCCTTGCGTCCCGAACCGGGACCTCGTTCAGGCAGCGTTGGAAGCCCTGGAGCATCTGCCACTGGCGGCGCTGCTGGGTCGACCGGTGCGTCGTCCTCAGGCTCCAGTTCCATCGGTTGGTTCATCGCATCATCGGCCGTGCTGTCAGGCTCTGGCAGTGGATCTTGGAATGCATGGAAGGCAGCGCTTGCGGCGTGCCCCACCGGCGCAGCAAGCATCGCGATGAGAAGAGCAATGGAGGTGGTGTGTCGAGTCTGCAAATGTGTTCTCCAAGCGATGTGCCGGACTGCTGGGCAATGTATCCATGAGTCAAGGACCAATAACTGCCGATCGGGCCCCAAGAGGTCTTGTATGGTCTATCGGCTGCGAGAGGCTCCTGACTAAGAAACGCCCGTCACTCATGGTGGATTGCTAGCAACACCCCGTTTCTCGTCCAGTCTGCGACCCTAATTCATCACATATGGACAGCAACCCGCACTTTGGCACCCTCTAGCGGGTGAGATCCTCAAGCCGCTTCACCAACCACTGCTCCTCAGCCTCAAGTCGTTGGCGCGTGGCCTCGTTCACATCCGGCCGACCCCGGGCCGCAGCAACCTCTGCCAAAGCGGCTCGTGCGGCATCGACTCCGAGCTTGGCGACCGCTCCCTCGCTCGTGGCGGGCGGAATCGGCGGGACCGCCGAGGCGGAGTTCAGGGTAGGAGGGGTTCCTCCGCTGGCGCCGCTGGCGGCACTGGCTGCACTCGCTGCACCAGCGGCTCCGACCGTTCCGGCGGCTGGTGCAACGGTCACCCCAGAAGGCGTGCTAGCGGAGGTCAGTGGTTTGAAGTTCGAATCATTCACTTTCTGACCAACCGCCACGTCGTACTCCTTGCCTTTGTGGCGAATCTTCACCATCCACGGCGAGATGATTTCGACCAGCGTGATCCCCTCGGCATCCTTACCGATCTCGAGCGTACGGGCGCCTTCCAGATAGACGGTACTGCCAAGCATGCCGACCACCTTTGGCCCGGTGTATTCGGTGGGCGCAACTGGTGGCGGTGGCGGCGGCGATGGCGGCGGCGGTGGT
>JBIKQN010000059.1:0-7379 GCA_044349615.1 Phycisphaerales bacterium | reverse complement strand
TTCAAAGTGCACCTCTATCGACCATCCATAGCTGTCGAGTGCGGCTTCAAGCCCAAGAACATGAGCCTCGCACACGCGGGCGTTGGGACCAAAGGTGGGCTTGGTGCCTACTGAGATAGCGGCCGGATACTCCCTGCCATCAATGATCGCTCGCCCCGCGTACACGCCATCGGCAGGCAGCGCCATGCCGGTTGTCATGACGTTCGCGGTAGGAAATCCCAGAAGGCGACCGCGTTGATCGCCCCGCTCCACCACACCCTCAACAGCATGCGCGCGGCCAAGCAGTCGCGCCGCATCCGCCACGCGACCCATGCTCAACAGCCACCGGACTGCCGTACTACGGGCTGCAATGATGCTTCCATCGCCGAGTGCCTCATCAACTTCCGGCACTTCAATCGTCTTGAAACCCATGCGCAAGCCAATGTCTGCCAGCGTCGCTACGTCACCACTGCGGCCGCGCCCAAATCGAAAGTCTGCCCCCTCGGCAATCGCATCAAAGGGAACAGCCGCACGCAAGTGCTCAATGAACCCCTCGGGCGATTCTCCCAGAATGCCACTTCGCGGATCCAGTACATGGACCGAATCGCACCCGCACGCCAGCAGGAGGGCCTCTCGGCGGGCAGAACTGGTGAGTCTGGCGGGGGCGGCATCCGGGCGGAGGACAGCGACCGGCAGCGGATCGAAGGTCACTGCCACCACCCTTCCTTGCAGCCCCGCCGCCTTACGGGCCGCAGCCACAATTGCTTGGTGGCCGAGGTGTACCCCGTCGAAATTACCGATGGAAGCAATGATCATTGGCGGACCGATCCCGAAGGATAATCCGGAGAGAATATCGGCAACTGCCAGAATGCCACCCGCCGGGGGTTGTTTCTAGAAAAGCATGACCAATTCCGGCGCCCGACCGTGGTATCACCCACGGGATGCGCCCTGCACAACCAACGGCAACCGCCCCATCAAGCACCGCACCGGTCAACAATGTTCCCGACCCAACCGTGCTTGCCAGTGATCTCGGCAAGAGCTTCCAGCGCTCCGCTGAAGCGATCGTTCCGTGGTTTGTTGCGCAGATGCCACGCATGTACTTTGAAGACACCTCAGCCACGGAGGTTTCAAACCACTTGCGTGCGATCATCGCTGCGCGGGCGTCGGGCCAACCGCTCCATCTGACCATTCATAGTGATGACCACCGGCAGTGGACCATCATTCGCGAAGGAAACAAGCCAGGCGTCTTGGCCGAGGTCGTGCGCTCGCTTCCCATGAGTCCATCGCTGCGGGCCGCAAAGATCCACGGTTCCAAGGACGGCGCGATTGTGCTTGACACCTTTGAGTTTGGTGACCGCGCGCCATTCACTGGAACAACGCCGGAGCAGGCAGAAAAGCTCACTGCCACCAGTGCCTTTGCAAACTCGAATGCAAAGGACTGGAACGAGTCCGCCATCCGCGCCTACTTTGCTGGATGCGCCGCTGACTATGTGGCAACACTCACCCCGCATCGCCTGAACAAGCATCGCCTGCTCCTGCAATCAGTGAGCGGCAGCGAAGGCACTGCCGTCGAGACCGAGCCAGAACTTGAAGGCGAATTGACGCGCATGACCATTGCGTTCTCAAACGCCCGTACGCGCACCATGCTTGAGCGCTGCGCACAAGTCCTCAGCCGAGGTGGCATCAATATCCAACGTGCCTACCTTGATCAAGTTGCCGACCCTCCATTTGGATCAGTAACGCTGCTTGGTTTCGTCATTCAGACTCAGGATGGCAAGTCCGTTGACACTACAAGCGCTGCGTGGAAGCAGGTAGCGCATGACCTCACTCGGATTAAGTGGATCGATTCCGAGTCGATTGCACTTGCAAATCGCCATGATGAGATGACACTGGATCAGGCTGAATTGATCTTGGGCTTGTGCACGCTCTCGCATCAGCGTCTGGTTCACCGTGACCGCCTGCTCTTTGCCATTGAACGCATCATTGCCACAGCCGAGCGCAGCATTGGCATCACCCGGCAGATCGCGGATTTGTTCTGCGCGCGCTTCAACCCTGCTGCACCACTTGACGATGCACATTTCGCCAAACGTGCTGCCCTGTTGCGCGCGGAAATTGGTACAAAGGATGACCCCGAGGGAACCGCTGCGATCTTGATGGCCCTTCTTGATGCGGTGGAAGCAACCTTCCGAACGAACTACTTCCTTGCCAAGCGATTCGGGCTGTCAATGCGAATCGATCCGTCGTACCTGCGCAATGATCGCCGGCCGGAACTTCCATATGGAACCTTCTTTGTGTTTGGCCGCGGCTTCTTTGGATTCCATAACCGCTTCAAGGAAATCGCACGCGGCGGGTTGCGCGTAGTGAAACCAGCCAACGCTGCGCAACATTCGCGAGAGCGCGAACGTGTGTTCGACGAGGTGTATGGCCTTTCCTGGGCACAACAGCAGAAAAACAAGGATATTCCTGAGGGCGGCGCGAAGGCAGCCATTCTCTTGGAGTCCGAGGCAGACATCACTCGCTGCGTCAAGAGCTTTGTAGACAGCCTGCTTGATCTGATCACTGATGATCCTGCAGTCCGCAAGCAAGTAGTAGATCGCTTTGGCGCGCGCGAACTCATCTACCTAGGGCCAGATGAGAACATCACTCCGGATCACATTGAATGGATTGTGTCCCGCGCTCGCGTCCGCAAGTACGCGATGCCGGATGCTTTCATGAGTTCGAAGCCCGGCGCTGGAATCAATCACAAGGTGTATGGCGTCACAAGTGAAGGCGTCAATGTCTTCCTTGAAGTGGCACTTCGCGCACGCGGCATTGATCCACGCAAGCAGCCGTTCACGGTGAAGATCACTGGTGGCCCTGACGGTGATGTGGCTGGAAACATGATCCGCATCCTCAACCGTGACTACGGCAGCAATGCGCGCATCGTTGGCATCGCCGACGGCAGCGGTGTCGGCGAGGATCCAGACGGACTTGATCACACGGAACTCCTGCGCCTCTTCAAGGAGGCCCTGCCGATTGCGAAATTTGACCCGAAAAAACTCGGCAAAAATGGCGCTGTGGTGCCGGTCGATGCTCCCGGCGGCGTGTTGATTCGCAACACCCTGCACAACCGCCTGAAAGCCGATGCATTCATTCCGGGCGGAGGCCGCCCCGCCACCATCAATGACAGCAATTGGCGAGACTATCTAACCACGGATGGCAAGCCGTCTGCACCGATCATCGTGGAAGGAGCCAATCTCTTCCTAACCCCGGGCGCGCGCAAGGAACTCTTTGCTGCTGGCTGCTTGATCTTCAAGGACTCAAGTGCCAACAAGTGCGGCGTGATCTGCTCAAGCTATGAGATTGGCGCAAGCATGCTGCTTGATGAGAAGAGTTTCATGGCCATCAAGACGGTGTTCGTGGAGCAGGTGCTTGTGAAGTTGCGTGAGCTTGCCCGGTTTGAAGCAGAACTACTGATGACGGAAGGCCGCCGTCATCCACACACGCCGCTCACTGAACTGTCCACGGAACTTTCCAAGGTCATTAACCAAGCTGCCGATGCCATTCGTTCTTCCATGGACTCATGGAGTGCAGCTGACCGCGAACTTGCGAAGCAAGTGGTTCGTGAACACATCCCTCAGAAGTTGCAGGAAACCGCCGGAGACCGCCTGTGGAAGGACATCCCTCAGGCCTATCTTGACTGGATGGTCGCCAAACGCCTCGCCTCGGGGATCGTGTACCGCGAAGGTGTCAATTTCCTGGAAGGCGTCGAGCCAGATGCCGTGGCTGCGTTGGCGCTTCGATACCTGCGCAAGCGGGACGAGAACCAACGCCTTGTGGAGCAGTTGAAGAGTTCCACCGCGCCGGGTGCTGCACGCGCCGCGGAACTCCTAGCACGGGCAGGAACCCGCGCCGCGCTTGAGGATTTTGACTAAAGCGCCGGACATCTCCTTGGTTTCACGCGGATGAGCGCTAGTCAGCGCTCCTCGGCTCCCGGCGCGCCGTACCCTGTGCGCCGGAGGAAACCTGTGCTCGTATTCGATCGCCTTGCCACTATCCGTCGCCCCGTTGCTTCATTGGTGCTGCTTGCCTTGGCTGCACTTCCCGTAAGGGCTACAGGTGCATTCATTGCCGCGCAAGACCTGCCCACTCAGACCGTGTCTGATGCTGGCTCCATCGACCGCGTAGTGATCTACCCAACGAGTGCTGCTGTCACGCGCGTTGTCCATCAGGATCTTGCGCAAGGGCTGTGGACCATCCGCGTCACAAATCTTCCGGTTGGTGTCAACGGCGCACAGTTGCAAGCGAAGGTGCGCTCGGGCGATGCCCCCAATCCATCTGCCCCACGGCTCTTGGGTGTTGAGTTTGAAGAGACGCCCGGCATGGACTTTGCGGGAAGCCCGGAAGGAGTTGCGCTAGCCGAACGACTGAAAGACGCACGACGGCGCCTGGAGTTCACCAAGCAGGACCAATCCCAATTGGTGACGCGCATCGCACACATTGAGCAGGTGTCAACACGCATCACCGCAAACGCGACTGCCGATGGCGGCACCGCAAAGGCCGACCCCGCGAAGGCCATCGAAGGACTCGCGTGGGTGAACGCAGAAAAATTGCGAGTGATTGAAACATCACGCACCTTGGCAGATCGCGAAGAGACCGTGAAGAAAGAAATCGAAGCGCTTGAAAGAACCATTGATCAACAAGGAAGCGCAAGTCGAATTCAGCGCACTGCCTTGGTGAATATTGCCGTACCGCAGGCTGCGCCACTTGATCTTGACCTCACATACATGGTCCCCAAGGCATCATGGGCACCCGCCTATTCCATCCGAGCTGCTGGCGACCGAAGCGGCGTCACCATTGAATACGACGCCATGATTGCGCAGCGCACTGGCGAAGAATGGAAGGATGTCCGGGTATCCCTCAGTACCGCCGATCCGGTGCGCGCCGCACAACCGAGCGAAGTAGAGCCTGTCTATGTGGACATTGAGCAGCCCGTGATTGCAGTGTCAGCAGGCGGCAACTACGTGGGAAGTAATGACCAAGACGCTAGCGACCTTCAGCGGAAGGATCGGCAACGCGGCGGCAGCCGTGGCAAGAGTGGTAAGCCAGGTGAGCCCGGCGGCGGCGGCATGGGCGGCGCGTTCGGTAGCAGTGGCGGCGTTGCCGAGGGCGGTGAATCCGATGATGACCGAGCCGGTGCCGTGCTTGAAGATCTTGCACGCACTGCCAATATCTCCGAGGCCGGTATTGCAGCCAGCTTTGAGTTACCGCGCCGCATCACCGTTCCAAGCGACGGCACACGCTCACAGCGGACTCGTATCGCTTCGTTTGAGCCGAGCGCCACCTTTGTGTACGCAGCGCAACCGTTGGTCACAGACAGCGTCTTCCTGCGCGGTGATCTGATAAATAGTTCTGCGTTCCAATTGCTTCCGGGTACAGCGCAGGTCTTTATGGGCGGCGACTTCATTGGTGAAACTGCCATGCCATCGGTAGCACCGAAGTCTGATTTCAAGGTGTATTTCGGGCCTGATCGCGCGGTGCGTGCCACGCGCGAGGTGGTGTCGAAGGTCACGGGTGCAGCCGGATTGTTCGGCGGAAGCATTGCCACTACCTGGAACTATCGCGTCAAGCTTGACAACGGCACCGGGCGCGATATTTCCGTAGAGCTGCTTGACCGACGTGCGGTCAGCCGTAATGAGAAAGTGGAAATCAAGATCGCCGACCTCTCATCGCCGCTGTCGAAGAATGCGGTGTATGCCGCCGGTCCGCAGAAGACCGGGATCTTGCGTTGGGACATTGCAGTACCAGCCTCGGCGCGAGGTCCGGCAGCACTGCCCGTGACTTGGACTGTGCAGGCCACACGTGCCAAAGACATTGAAATCACTCCGCTGCCAGACTGACAGCACATACGAGCTATACCGGATACCACCATGTACCAGCACACCCTGCACACATTCTTCATTGCTTCATCCCTCGCGGCGCTTGCCGTTGCGTCCCCGGCGTTCGCACAAGCACCCACAGTGATCGATGCCGAACTTGCAGTGCAATCTGCAACTGACAATGGCACTGTTCGCGCCGTGACGCTTTACCCCGGCCGGGCAGCCGTCACCCGGGTCATCCAACGCCCGTTCAAGCAAGGGCTTTGGTCGTTGCGGGTTTCCAATCTTCCCGCCGCTGTGCAGGCGGGATCACTCCAAGTGAAGGTGAATGCTGCGGATGGCACCACCGTCAAGAGCGCACCAAAGCTTCTTGGAGTTGAATACTCCCAAACACCGCGTGTGGAATTTTCAAGTTCTCCAGAGGGCATCGCCCTTGCAGAGAAGGTGCAGGCGCTCCGTCGAAAGATGGAGTTCCTGAAGCAAGACCGAGCACTCCTTGCACAACACGACAAGTTGATCGATCAAATTGGCGTTCGTGCCACAGCCACCGCCAGTGCAGACGGCGTCACTCAAGCCATCGATCTTGCGGCGGTTGCCAAACAATTGGAATTCGTTCGCACGGAAAAGGAACGAATCCTTGGAGTTGCCCGTGAGCAGAACGAGCGCAACGAAATGCTTGCGCGCGAACTGGATGTTGCTAACGATCAACTGGCTGCACTTGGTGGCGCAGATCGCACGGAACGAAGCGGCCTCGTGTTGATGGCTATTCCAGAGTCGTGCACCGTGAACGTTGAACTGACTTACCTTGTGGGGAACGCCACCTGGGAACCTGCCTACGCAGTACGCGGCACCGGCGACCGTACGGGAGTCACCGTTGAGTACGACGCACTGATTTCGCAGCGAACCGGCGAAGACTGGAAAGACGTGAAACTCAGCCTGTCCACTGCACAACCCACGCGCGCCTCAAGCCCGCCACCGGTCGAGCCGTGGTACGTGGATGTTGTTGTCCCGCTACCGCCAATAACATCTGGAGCGCCATCCATGCGGGCGATGTCGGATTCCGCACCCGGGGCACCGATGGCCATGCCGATGAGTGCGATGTCCAAGTCGGAAAGTGAAGTCCGCAAGGAACTTGAAGAACTCTCGGCTGCGGCAACAGTGCAAGAAACTGGCACGGCGGTTTCCTTTGAGATTCCACGCCCAGTCACGATTCCAACTGACGCATCGAAGAAGCAGCGCACTCGAATCAGTTCCTTTGAGCCAACTGCAAAGTTCATTTATGTGGCCGCACCGATCATTTCTGAGAGCGTGTTTCTTCGCGGCGACATGACCAATAGCAGCGTGTTCCAATTGCTGCCGGGAAATGCGCAGGTCTTCATGGGTGGCGACTTCATCGGCGACACGTCGATGCCATCGGTTGCACCGAAGGATGAGTTCAAGGTCTTCTTCGGGCCTGACCGCGCGCTCCGCGCCAAGCGCGAGGTGCTCTCCAAGAACACGGGAAGCAGCGGCTTGTTTGGCGGATCAACGGTCACAACGTGG
>JBIKQN010000071.1:0-6808 GCA_044349615.1 Phycisphaerales bacterium | reverse complement strand
GTGGCGTAGCGGGGTCTGAGAGCCACACAAGTGCAGAACCGTTCTTTATCGGGAGCCGTATCGACTTTCGGTGACCCTCCGGTATTAACCGGACGGGTAAACTCAGCAATCCATGAAGCCGATCCTCCTGCTTGCAGCCTTCACTGTCTCGGCCGCCGCCTATGCGCAGTCCGATGCACCTGTTACCGAACCAACCCCCGCCCCGGATGCGGCGCCGACTCAGGACGCCCCGGCCGCCACGCCAGCGGTCGCGCCGAGCACGCCTGCTGCGCCAGTCAAGGCACCCCCGCCGTTCACGCTCGGTCGGACAGTCGCCGACAAGGGTGGCAAGAGCCCCTACGCCACCGATACGCAGTTTGGTCATCCACCAGTGGTCTATGTGATCCCCATGGAGGGCTACATGGGCGTGGACATCAGTCCGCTCGTATACGACAAGATCATCAAGGACGTGAAGGAGAAGAAGCCGGATCTTATCGTGATGCGCCTCAACTCTTCCGATGGGCGGATGAATGACAAGTACATGGAAGCGGTGGACAGTGCACGTAAGGACGACAAGATTGATCCACGTCGTCTTGCGGGGGGCATCACTGATTACCGTGATCTAGCCGCCAAGCTCCACAATGAGTTGGATTCATATCCAACCGTCATGTACGTGCAGGATTCGCGCGGTATCTCTTGCGTCTATGCGCTGGCGTGGCCATACATGTTTATGGCTCCTGATGCACGTATTGCTGGTCTTGACATTGTTGCCTCGCTTGGCGGTGGCGATGATGCCGACATCAAGGCGAAGATGTTCAGCGCTTGGACTGGTATTGCAAAGGGCATTCTTGAACTTGGCGGTCGCCCACAGGAACTCTGTGACGCGCTGGTCCGTCCAGACCGCACGCTCAGTGCAGACATTGACGGCCGTACTACCAAGTGGCGTTCAGATACTGCGGGATCGTGGTACGTGATCGATCAGTCGCTTGAAGTTTCGGCTCGATTCAGCGCAAAGTCGGCGGAGGACACGGGTCTCACCGATGGCATCGCCGTTGATCTTCCGGATCTTCTGTATCTGCTTGGCTATCCGGAATACACGCTGTCAGATAGCGGCGAGAAGATCTTCCGTGATTACAACGCCGCATGGCGCAAGCGATTCGTCGAGAGCAAGAAGTGGATGGAAGACTTCCAGCAGCCGATGGAGCAAGCGAGCGACCTTGGTAAGCGCAAGCAGATCCTGGAGAAGATGCGGCAGATGTTCAAGCAATATCCGTCATTCGCCAAGATGTGGGAATTGACACGTGGCCTCACTGATGACCAACTGAAGATCCTCATGGAGGAGCTCACGGAGCAGATTCGCAGCAACAATCAGCAGAAGTCCGGGTCCAGTGGTACGAGTGGTGGTAAGGGTGGCAAGGGCGGCGGCAAGGGACCAGCAGGGCCAATGTGATCTGGTTTACAACGCATCGCTCACACATCATCAAGAGTCCAAACATCATCTGACAACCCGCGCCAGTCACAAGCGCGACCTAAGCAAGAGAATCCATGCGCACACTCACCGCCATCACACTTGTCGCCGCGCTCACAGCTGCAGCACTTGCTCCTCACGCATCTGCCATTGCCATGCCTCAGTCGGGTGCCAAGCAGCAGCAGGTCAAGCTCACGAAGGGCACTTGGTGGGGATCGGTTGGCGATCGTGTTGAGATCGTGATCAAGGATCAATTGGCAACACGAACGATGACCGGCACCGTCACCAAGATCGACTCAGACAAGGGCATCTTGACCGTGGATGTGGAGGTGGATGGCAAGAAGGTCAGTCGTCCGGTGTTTATAAGCGCCATTACTTCCATCAAGGCACTCGGTGGTACCACCGATTCGGCCCCGGCGGCGGCGCCTACCACTGGAAAGACGGCAGTCAGTTCATCGCCCGAATCAGGCGCAAAGGGCACCGCTGCCGCGCCTCCCACTCCCACTGGGAAGGCATCCGGCAAGGTTGATGCGCAGGGCTATCAGCTCGATGAGAATGGCTACCGGATTGCACCTCAGAAGGGCGTGTTCCTACTGCCTTTTGTGGGTGGCGTTGGTGCAACCGCGCGTGCTTTCGAGATTGATCAGTTGGGTAAAGAGGCTGACAAGTGGGGTCCTGGTCAGATCATCATCCTTGAGATTGACAGTCCCGGTGGGCTGGTGACGGAGATCTTTAAGATCGTGGAGGCCATTCGGTCTCTGCGCGAACGGCACCGTGTTGTAGCTTGGGTGAAGGAGGCAATTTCCGCTGCTGCGGTTACTTCCATGCAGTGCGATGAAATCTACTTCCAAACCGTGGGCGCCAACGGCGCAGCCATGATGATCGCTGGACGTGCCAGTGTGTACGGCGAGCCACTCGACAAGTTCCGCGATGAACTTGGCGTGATTGTTGAAAAGAACGGTCGTCCGCGCATGGTCTTTGAGGCGATGGTCTTGGCGAAAGCAGTTCTGACCTACACCAAAGATCCTGTGACTGGCAAGACAACATGGCATGACAAGATCACGGGACTTCCTGGCGAAGTGGTCTTGTCTGATGAGAAGGACAACCTGACCTTCAATGCAAGCAATGCACTCGACTCTGGTTTCAGTAAAGGCACCGCAGACACTGGCGCAGAGTTTGCGCCACTCCTTGGTTTGAAGGAGTGGTACGAGGTCAGTGATTACGGTACGAAGATCGCCGCAGCGTGGAAGAAGCTGTACGAAGAGTGCGAAAAGGATCTCTCCTATCAAATGGAGCGGATGGAGATCCCCCGCGCTGGTGGTGCGGAAGAACAACTTGCCGTGCAGATCCAGATCCTTGAGAAAGTGGTGGCCTGGCATAAGCGTTGTCCACCCTGCGTTGACGGCAAGTTAGACATTGAAGGAGTTCACAAGCAACTCAAGCAATGGCGCAAGCAGCTGGTCGATATGCGCAAGCGGAGCAATGCGAACGGCAGTAGCTGATCGACGATCGGCGGTAGTTGCAGCAGACTTAGCCAACTTCGCGGCGCTGAAAGAGCGCCACTGCGATGCACATCACGGCAACAATCATCGCTGCCCCGTATGCGACGGATGGCATGAGGTAGTCCACGGGAATATCCCGCTTCTGCTGAATGGCATCTGAAAGCCAGAAAACCTGAAAGTTCGGGACGATCGCATACGCCGCCTTCAGTAGTGCAAGTTGCGCGTGGTTGGCATCGAGCGCCGATCCAGCCGATCCGTCTTGCGCCAATCGGTCAAGCATGCCGCCAAGGTCGCGCAAGCGGCGCGCAATCAGCCAGTCGCTCATGAGACCTACAACGAAGGCACCGAAGGTGATGCCGAGAGTCACCACTTGGCCGAATCGCGTCGATACCGCCACCGCGATGCTTGCGAGCACGCAGAGGCCCAGCCACATCATGGCGATGGCAACCCAAATGCTCCCCTTGAATTGACCCGATGGAAGGACTGGGGTCCAGTCCTTCGCAAAGAGCAGGCACAACAGGTAGGCAATTCCTAGAAGCGGAATGCCGAAGCCCAAGATTGATGCCGGAAAGCTCCACCCGTAGAAGTAATTGCACCAGATGGCCCCTGCAAAGGATGCAGCAACTGCCAAGAGGCCAATGGTCAAGACTGGATAGTGGTAGCCAGTTGCCACGGTTGGCATGGTGCCGTGCATTTCCACCAGCATGAAGACCAGCGACAGAAAGAGCGTGCAGGCGCTGAGCGCGGCTGCCACTCCCAGAAATTTTCCCCACACAAAGACCGGGCGACTGACAGGCTTTGACACCACGGTCAGCACCGTGCGATTATCAATTTCCCGGCTCAGGGCGTTGGTTGCCAAAAATCCAGCCAGAAGCGTTCCGCAGACAAAAATGGTGGACAGTGCGATATCCACAAACATCCGCTGGTCATCCATCAGAGTAAATCCGCTGAATGGGATGCTGAGGATGATGAGGAGCGTTCCTGCAACCATCACCGCGAGCGCCACCGGTTGGCGGACGCATTCGATGGCAGTGTTACGGGCGATGGCCCAAAGCTGTTCGAGAAAGTTCATCGGGTGGTTTGTTCGGTCCAGAACGGGGCGGTGAGTACGGGAATACAGTACCCTGATGTTCCAACGCGCGCGCCCGGAATGCCGCCGTTTCCACGCAGGATTCCCCTCCGATGCGAACTGACCAGTACGCCTACCAGCAAGCCACCCGTATCGCCGGACTCGGACTGATTTTGCAACTTGCAATCGGTCTTGTCCTCTTCGTCGTCGGCAGTGCGGTTGGAAGCACCGCCTTCGTGCAGGGCAGCACTATTGCCTTTGTTGGCGTGGCCGTATGGGCCGTGCTGATCGTGGTGTTCCATCAGCACCGGCTTGCGGCTATCGAGGCCATGGAGGCGGATGAACTGCGCGCTGCTGGTGCGGATTCCACGGTCTTTGCCTCCGAGCGCGCTGGCGATGCGATGGTGGCCGCCAAGCGGCTCCAGCGCCTCAACCGAATTCTGCTACCTGCGGTCAGTTTGCTGGCAGCCGGAGCGCTTGCCCTGACGGGGGTGAATGCAGCCCGATACATCTCAAGCCTTGACTTCCGCCCAGGTGCCGACCAACCGATCGTTGATGTCATTCCCTTCTCGGTGGGTTTCGCTACTGGCTGGCAGTTGGCCATCTGTGTGTCGCTAGCACTCATTGCATTCATCTTCTCACGCTTTGTAGCTGGCATGTCCAAGCAGCCAGCGTGGCAGAATTTGCGTGGCGGTGCAGGCTTCATGGTGGGTACGGCGCTCGTCCTATCCGCGATCGCGGTTGGCTTGGTGGCCAATTCATTTGGCAAGCCCAAGTGGCTTGAGCCCATCGTGCTTGCAATCGGTATTGGCCAGGTGATCTTTGCGGGTGAAATCATCCTCAACTTCATCTTGGCGCTTTATCGCCCGCGCCGCATAGGAGACAACCCGCGCGCACCCTTTGATTCGCGCATTCTCAGTCTGCTTGCAGCGCCGGACTCAATTGTTCGCTCTATCAATGAAGCGGTTAATTACCAGTTTGGATTCGACATCACATCGAGTTGGGGCTACCAACTCATGCTCCGCAGTACGGCGTGGCTCTTGGTGCTTGGTGCAACGGTCTTGGTAGCGCTGTCATGCGTGGTGGTGGTACCGCCCGGCCAACAAGCCGTGCGCCTGCGCGGCGGCGCCATTGTTGGTGATGTGTACGAAGGCACCGTGATGCTCAAGTGGCCGTGGCCGATTGAGACTGCATCGGTGCAGGATGTGGCAAGGCTCCGGAGTCTGGTGCTTGGTGCGCGCCCGATCCAAGTGGGCCGAGTGAATGTCTGGAGCGAAGAAGAGAACAACGATCCAGATCGCTATCCGTACATGGTTGCTGCACCACTGCTCTCTGAGCAAGTCCAGAAGGACCTGAGCGGCCGATCAGAGACCGATGCGCAGCCCGACGCATCCGCTGCTGCGGTGTCGCAGCGCTTCGCGCTTGTCGATGCTGACATTGTGATGAGTTACCGCATTGCACCGAAGGGGCTGCTTGACTGGCTTGCATTCTCCTCAGACACCCGCGTTCGCCGCACTGCATCAGATATGCGCGAGCGCATTCTTCGCGACATCGCTCTGCGCGAAGTCACGCGTTACCTTTCGACGCAGCCAATGGATGCAGTGCTCAGCCCCCGCGGTGATTCACTGGTCCGTTCCTTGCGCGAGCGCATTCAAGCGAGCTTCGATGCCGCCAAGACTGGTGTAGAAGTGGTAGCGATTCAGATTCCAACGCTGCGCCCACCAGCCGGTCAGGGTGCTGGCATGTTCGAAGAGATTTCCATCGACATGCAGAATGCCCGCAAATTGCGGGAGGAAGCAGACCGCATGTCACGCGCTTCGATGGCAGCCATTGCGGGTAGTCCAGACCGTGCCGAGGGAATCGTGGCTGCGATTGCTGTCTTGGAGGATGCTGAGCGACAGAGTGGTGTAGACAGCGCGATCGCCATGGAAAAGCGCGCAATCGTTGAACGCTTGCTTGTTGAAAGTAAGGGCGGCGCTGCGCGGATCATTTCGCAGGCCCGCGCGAAGCGTTGGGCAATTGTCATGGGTGCTGCCGGCGATTCCGCTGAGGTGCTCGGGCAGGCTCCGTCGTTCCACGCTGCGCCTGAACTTTATAAGCAGTTTCGCACCATGCAGGTGCTCGGGCGCGCGCTTGCTGGCGTCCGTGTGAAGTATGTCCTTGGTGAGTCAGTGGCCGGTCGTGCGGATATTGACGTCACTATGAAGCAGGCAGAGTCCGGCCTGAACTTGGCTGATTATCTAGAGAAGAAGGAAAAGCCCCCGGTAGCTGGGGAAGGGAACTAACCCATGAATCGCACCATCGGCATCGTTGTCGGCGCGCTCATCGTGCTTGTGCTTGTGCTCTACAACACCACCTACACGGTGAACTTCCATGAAATCGCTATTGTGACGCGATTTGGGAAGCCAGCGGGGGTGATTGCTGAGCCGGGACTGCACTTGAAGGCACCGTTCTTCATTGATCAGGTCACCCGTCTTGACACGCGGCAGCAACTCATTGAGAGCCCTCTTGAGACAGTGCTCACCCGCGATGGTCAGCAGGTCTTGGTACAGGCATTCATGACGTGGCGCATTGATACAACGCCTGAGGAAGCTCTTCGCTTCTTCACGAGCTACGCATCCGTAGAGGGTGCTTCCAATGCCCTTGAGACACAACTCCAGGGCGCGCTTCGTGCCATCGGTGGCTATGCATTCGGTGATTTGGTTGGCCAAGGCGGCAAGCTTGCCGATGCAGAAACGGCGATTCTTTCTGATCTGCAGAAGACGCGGCTTGCAGGCACGATGCCAGTCA
>JBIKQN010000057.1:0-7478 GCA_044349615.1 Phycisphaerales bacterium | reverse complement strand
AATGCGCGCGGTGATCTCCATGCCGCCTGACCCGAGCGCAGGCTCAAACCAGACCAAAAACAGCCATACAAGAACACTCAGCCATCCAACAATCGATGCCGTGCGCATCCATCGAGCAAATCGCCCATGGTCTGCCACAAGCGCTCCTATGAATGTTGCCATACAGCCAATCGCAATGATGGCACTGGTGGCCAGGAACCGCGTATCGGTCACAACATTCATGATCACAAGCAACCCAAGCACTGCCGACACTGCAACGACTACAAGAAATGCACGCAAGGCCAGACCGCTACTCACGAGCGAATCACGACCAGAGCGAATAATCGGTTGCGTCACGGAGTGTCTTTCTTGATCAGGTCAGTCGGTGCGACTTGCACGGGTTCAACGGTCTCCGGGGATTCAATATCGTCGGTCCCCGAATCATCTGCAGCGTCCCCTTCCGCCTCGCCCGGGGCTGGCGGTCCAAACACGGTTGCATTCGCTGTTCCAGTGCCGGGGATGCCAGCCATGGCAGTTGTGATTGGCGAAATCACAAACATAACAAAGGCAGTGGTGAGAAGAGCACCAGCCAGAACGATCGGCGAAAGCACTGAAAGCACAACTTTCCAGGCTTGCAATGACGCTGCCCGTGCCAAAATTAGGCACGCCGCAACGATCCACCAAATACCCAGCGGCGTTGAACCACAGTAGATACCAAGGCAAGGAACGGCCATCAAAACGGTGGGGCCAAGGGCATAGCCGAATGAGCACCAGACCACTTTCCACGGAACGCGCTCGCCGCACATTCGCAGGGTGAGAGTCGTCAGCCACGCAAAGAAAGCCAACCCAAGAAGACCAGCAATCATCCATCCGGCAAGCACCGCACTCGCGCCTAGGAATGCCTCCCATATGGTGTTGCGCAGCGCAGCGCCACCCGAACGCGTGTTCACAGCACTCATCAGCGGTGCCATGAGAGTAATCGCCACAAATCCGAGCGCCGTTGGAACCGCAATCACGGACAGCACTGCGAACGCATACCACGTAGCCCGTCGTGCCACCACATCACCTCGGAGAGCACTACCGATCCTTGATGGTCGAGTCATGCCATCGCGCACTGTGGCAAAGAAGCGCTTGATGATGCCACCCGCAAGTGGGTCCTCCCACGGAACGCGGTGCAATTCAACCGAATCCTCTGCAACTCCGGGCGCCGCACGCAAGATCATCGAATCAAGATCGCATGGCGCATGACACCGAACACATTCGAACGCGCGCGGAACAGGAAGTCCGTATGCATCGGAGCCGTAGTACTGCTGCATACAGCCGGGGCAGCAGAACTCCACTGCGTTGGCGCGAAACTCAAACTCACTTGGAAGAAAGCCGCGGCCGCACTCCGGGCAAGTGCGCCCGGGAACATTCCACAGGGAATAGCCACAGCCTTTGCATTTCATCCGTTGCCTCTTATCGCGTGTCGCTGTTCAGTTCTCCGGCGCACCCTCAGTGATGCGGCGGCGGAACTCAGCTTCAAGCCGTGCCGTGATTGGTCCCATCCGCCCAATACCGATCGTGCGATCGCCTATCGCGCTCACACCGATGATCTCCGCTGCGGTTCCAGTCAGGAACACCTCGTCTGCACCGTAGAGATCATCCAACTGCATACGTCGTTCATCAACTGGAAGTCCAAGTGCTGGCGCCAGTTCATCAATGACAAATTGGCGCGTGATTCCGTGCAGAATTCCAGCACTCGTTGGCGGAGTATGGATCCTTCCATTCTTCACTGCAAAGATGTTGTCTCCAGTGCACTCGCTCACATCGCCGTCCGTGTTGAGCATGATGGCTTCAAGAACATCAGCGTCGATCGCCTCGATCTTTGCAAGAATGTTGTTCAGGTAATTGAGACTCTTGATGGAAGGATCAAGGCACTCCACCGGGATGCGTGGTCGTTGAGCAACAATCACCTTCATTCCGGACTTGTAGAGCTCGTGCGGATACAACTGAATGGTGTCAACCACAATGATCACGCCAGGGCGCGGGCACTTGAAGGGATGCAGCCCGAGTGTTCCAACACCACGCGTTACCACCAAGCGGATGTAGCAATTTGCCATATCGCAGGCCACCATGGTGTCCTTGATGGCATCGGCCAGTTCTGCTCGTGAATAAGGAATCTTGAGTCGAATGCGCGCTGCGCTTGCTTCAAGTCGTTGCAGGTGCGAATCAAGTTTAAAGACCCGTCCGCCGTAGCCGCGCAGCCCTTCGAAACATCCATCACCGTACAGCAGACCGTGGTCATACACCGAGACTTTGGCATCAGCAGGATCAACTAGATGGCCATCCATCCAGATCTTGCGTGGGTGGGATCCATGCTGCGGCGTGGCCGGTGAGACTGCTGCGGAGGTCATAGGGCAAGTGTAGTCAAGGCCCCCGTCTTGGCGATTCGCCCAATCTCGCCTACATCCGGTCAGGCCCCGTGGGACTTCCGATGCCGAGCAGACGGGATTCCCAATTGCTCCCGATACTTCACCACGGTTCTTCGTGCAATGGTGACGCCCCGCTCTTGCAGCCGCTTGGCGATCGCTTCATCAGAAAGCGGATGCACGCGATCCTCTGCGTCCACAGTGTCCCGAACCATCTGTCGGACTGCCTCCCAACTTGCACCCTCTCCATTGGCGGTCTCTACCCCACCCGTAAAGAACTTGCGAAGTTCCACCATGCCACGTGGTGTCTGCATCCACTTACCGCTCACCGCGCGACTGACCGTACCAGTGCTCAGACCAATGATCGATGCCACCTCCGACATTTCAAGGCGACGAAGCGCTTCCGGTCCCTCGTCAAACCATGGTCGCTGCCGCGCAATCACTTCTTCCACGACGCGCAACAACGTGCTGCTCCGATGATGCAACGCCTCAATGAGCCACTCTGCTGCCTTGACATTGGTGCCGACAAACTCACGAGTCTCAGCAGCGACGGAACCATCCTTTGCCATACGTTCATAGGTTGGACTCACGCGCAGAACAGGCAAGTGGCCATCCGCAAGTGCTGCCACGTAACGATCACGGTCGGTGTCATACTCAACCACTACATCCGGCTGGACCGGGCGCGCATCGGTGTCCGCTACATCGCGGCCTGGTGAAAGCCGCAATCGACGCAGAATGTCACGCGCTGCATGGATACGGGCAAGCGAAATTTGCGCTCGCTGCTCAATGCGTGGCAGGCGATTCTCAAGGAAGTCTTCCCAATGCGCGCTGACGATCGTGCTCGCATCCTCAAACGCAGCGCGAACATCAGCAGGGAGAGATGTTCCGTCACGCTCAGCAAGCGCTGCGTCCATCTGTAGCAACAAACTCTCCCGAACATCACGCGCCGCAATGCCAGGCGGCTCAAGGGCCGCTTGCACCGAACGCAATGCGCGGGTCAGCAATTCATCATTCCACGCAGGGTTTCCGTACGCCTCCCGAAGCGCTTCGAAGGAAACATCGAGCAGCCCGTCAGCATCAAGCGACTCAATGATTGCCGTCCCCGGCGCGCGCAGTTCCGGCGCAACATCTGCAAGGCGCCAATCATGAAGCAAGCGCTCCGCGAGATTCTCACCGCGGCTTGGCGTATTCGCCATAGCGTCCATCTTGCCATCACGCTCGCCATCAGAACGACGAGTGCGCGGCGCCTCGCCGTCAAGCATGTCTCCGTAAGAACGCTCAAACTCACGAAGCCGCTCGAACCCCTCCGCAGATGCATCCGGCTCCGCGATTGGGCGCTCATGCTCCGTACGCATCAATTCGAGTTCAAATCCAGGCTCAGCAGTTTCAAGCGCAACGTTGCGCTCTAATTCTTGCGCCAATCGCTCCTGCAATTCAGCCACTGGCATCTGCAGCACTTCCATCGACTGAATCAGCCGTGGAACCATCCGCATGTGCTGACCAGTGCGCAGGCGTTGTGAATGCTCAAATCGCATGTCAGAGTTCCTGCCGACACGCAATGGCGTCCGCTAGTACAGCCTTACTTGCGTATTCAATCTGACCGCCCGCAGGCAAGCCGCGCGCAAGCCGAGTGACCTTGATGCCGCGCCGCGTCATCGCCGCAGCAATTTGCAGGCCGGTGCTCTCCCCTTCCATGTCGGGGTTCATTCCAAGAATGACCTCTCGAACCGCCACGCCACGCGCGTTGGATTCCGGATGTTCCACTCGGCGCAGCAGATCCTTCATCGTCAGGCTGTCGGCGCCAACACCATCAAGCGGATCAATGCGCCCCATCAAGACGTGATAGACGCCCCGATACATCCCGGTCTGCTCCAGACTGATGAGATCTTTCGGTTGCTCAACCACCAGGACGGTGGATGCATCACGGGCAGGGTTCACACAGATCGGGCACGGATCGCTGTCCGTCAAGTTCCAGCACACTGAGCAATGCCGAATCTTGCGCTTCACATCCGTGATGGCGTGAGCCAGTTTCAGCGCCTCGCCCTCGGGGCTCTTGAGCATGAAGAACGCCAGTCGTTCTGCACTCCGGCGACCGATGCCGGGCAAGCGGCCAAACTCCTCAATGAGGCGCGTGACGCACTCGGGATAGGCGGAATTTGGTCGGTCGCTTGCCACGTTCTATAGGGATTCAGTATGGAGATTCGTAGTGCGCTCGCTGCGCGGAAACGGAAAGTCAGAGGTGAGTCAAGAGTTGTGCTGGAATCGGAATGCCCATCTCTGCTGCAGTGTCAGCAATGCGCGTGGCAGCCTCGCGTCGCGCATGGCGAATGGCGTCGTTGATCGCTTCAGTGATGGCGGTCTGAAGCTCAGCCCGTGCTGGAGTTGTGGCAGCGTTGGCAAAGGCTGGGTCAATATCAACAGAAACAAGTTCGATACGACCATTCATCACTGCACGAACACGCCTACACGATGAATGCCCAAAGCACTGGATCCGCCCCAGTTCTTCCTTCACCTGCAAGAGCCGCTCTTGCATGCGCGGCAGGTCCTTCAGCATTCCAGCGAGGCCAGCAGCAGCCTTTAACTTGTCAAACATCGAATTCTCCGTGCGTAATGTGATCCATAGCGTCCGCATCCTCGCGGTGATCGTCAGGCTCTATGGCCTCCACAACCGCCGGTGCCGGAAGCGTACCTGCAGCCTCTACGCGGACAATGGTTGCATCAAACAGCGCAGAGACCTCTAGCACCAATGGATGCCGGGTGGCCGGGTCATCGCGCAGGCTCGGCGCTCGGCCAGGAGATGCGGCAGTATCAGCCAACGGACGAGCTGCCCCCTCCACGCGCCGTGGCGGCGTTTGGACTTCAACCTGCACTCGCACAAGGCGCCCAGCGGCGCGCGTTGCAAGGGAGGCGAGCATGTCGGCAATGGCTGAACCCGATGAACCAGCACCGGGCGCAGTACGCACCGTAAGCAGCCCGTCAGCCCACGAAACTGCCTCGAATGAATCAGCGGTTGCCTGATCACGCGGCGAAGCCTGAGACAATTCAACGATGCGCTTCCAAAGCGCCCCAATGTCAACGAGCTGCGCGGGCTCCGACTCCGTAGCCGGACGCGCAACCTGCGTTACATGGGGCGCAACGATTTTTTTACTGTTGGCTCCGGCGGCACCGTCGCGCGAGTATTTGTGCCAGCCGCCATTTCCGCTACTGGCGCAAAGCGTGCTGCCAGGGCCATACGGACCACGGCCGCATCAAACAACGTACGCGGCGCAGCGGACTGCTTGGATGCGCGCAGCACCGCATCGCATACAGCAATGAGGTGCGCCAAAGTTGCTGGCTCAAATGTCTTTGCATCGCGTGCTGCGTCGGCGCGCGCTTCGTCAGCAATCTCCAAGAGCTCGCTATCCGCGCCACAGACGGCGGCAAGCATCAAGACGCGGAATCGTTCCGCCATGAGTTCAAGAGCCTGATCAATACTGGTGCCTCCTTCAAGAAGGGCAGCCGCACGCTCAAGCGACATGCGCGCATCACCAACACCAATCGCAGCAACCAATCCTGCCACAATCGAGTCATCGGGCATTCCCAAGACATCCGCCAGTAGCTGTGCTGTGATGCGGCCATCAGTGCTCGCCGCCACCAATCGGTCCAAGAGGCTCAGGCCATCACGCATGGATCCATTGGCAAGTCGAGCGACCTGCATCACTGCTGCGTCATCGGCGGCAATGGATTCCTTGCGCAGTACTTCTTGCAAATGACCGGCTATTTTTGCAGCGGAAATGTTCCTAAAGTCGAAGCGCTGGCAGCGACTCTGAATGGTGGCCGGCACTTTGTGCGCTTCGGTGGTGCACAAGATGAACTTCACATGCGGCGGCGGCTCCTCCATGGTCTTCAGGAGCGCGTTGAACGCCGGCGTTGTCAGCATGTGCACTTCGTCGATGATGTAAATCTTGTACGCGCTGCGTGCTGGGGCAATTCCTGCGCCCGCAATCAGGTCGCGAGCATCATCGATTCCACGGTTCGAAGCGCCGTCAATTTCCACAACATCCATGTCGTCGCCACGCATGATGGCTTCGCCAATTTCAGCAGCTTGCGTTTGTCCGTGTGCATTCAATGCTCGCGCAAAGATGCGAGCCATACTGGTCTTTCCCACCCCGCGCGTTCCACAGAAGAGGTACGCATGCGCTGTACGCCCCGTGGCAATGGCGTTCTGCAGCGTGCGACCGATGGTGTCCTGACCAACCACTTCGGCAAATGTTCGCGAGCGGTACCGACGCGCCAGGACGGTATAGGCCTTGGTGGCGAACGTCTCGAAACCAGGAATAAGTTCCGTCATTGGCTCAGGCGCCGAAGTTCCTTTGAGCGCGCCCGATACTGGGACGACATCCGGAATCAGCCCCGGCATCAGTGACGAGCCGCTTCCCTCAAGAGATGTGTCCGTGTCCTTCTTCTTCTTGGTACTGCTCGCCACGGTGACCTCGTCCTGCGCGGGGGCGCAAAAAAGAAAATCGGCGGCTGGGAGGACGACCAGGCGGACCGGCGCTCGGCCGACGCCGCTTATGGCTGCTGCGGTCAAGCCCTGACCAGGTTCACGGGCCAACCGACGACGGGACCCGGCCGTCCTCCTCGCCGCCGAGGGAGTTGAATGGTAGCCGATCCGACTGATTGCAGAACTGCGCGGACTACACTTGAAACCGATGATCGAGCCCGCCAGCGAACGCCCTGCCCCTGACCGCAGCCCTCAGCCAGCGCTACCCACCTCATCCACGCGGCGCAATCGCCTCGCTGCAAGCGACTCCAGATCTCAGCGGATCCTGATGTTGGTGCTGCGGGCCATCTTCGTGGTGATCCTGATCTCGGTGGTGGTGCTGACCATCGCTAGTAACCGCACGAGCGCGCTCGACTTCGGATTCAGCACCGTCATCGGACTGATGGTCGCCTCCGTGGCGCTTGGACTGATCATCATTACCGTCGACGCGCTCACGCCCAACAAGCGTTTGGCATGGGTCGTTGGAATCTTCGTCGGCATCATGCTCGGGCTGGTCGGCGCGGTCGCCGTCGGCAGCGTGATCGACCTAGTGGCTGGCGCGTGGG
>JBIKQN010000056.1:0-7480 GCA_044349615.1 Phycisphaerales bacterium | reverse complement strand
CGCAACCGCATCCGCACGATTCGCAGGGATAGCGCTCAACAGTGTTAACCACAATCCCTGCCCACCGCGCGATGGTGGCTGGAGAAGGGGCTACCCCAAAGGCACTGAAAACCACAGAAATGAGTAGTAACACAGCCACAAACGACCGTGCGCATCGAACTGTTCTCGTAGACCAAGGGGTCACCACCGAGAGAGTATAGCGTCTTTGTACAAGGGATCAATATGCATAGAAAGGATATTGCCATTTAAGAATAATCCTTAGTGCTGCCGAGTCATCCAACTAAAAAATTTGCGCACATGCGCACGTAACCCCGTCTAGGTACCACCGAACCGAACGTGCATGGCAATCAATCGACCATACTCCCCGCGGTCCGCCTCGCGAACAGCCATGAGATATTCATTGCGGATGGCACTCACGGATCCGATCGTTGCTTCGGGCCACTCAACGGGTGCCTCTCCGTGTCGTCGCAGCCAGATGTTCGCTAGCAGTCGCGCCCACCGCCCGTTACCGTTCTGGAATGGGTGTATGCGGACCGACGCATGGTGCAGCCGTGCCGCCTGCTCAATTATTGGCATTGTTGATTGATGCCATGCAGAAAGGTCGTCGACCAAACCGTGCAACTCAATCGCAATCATGTGCGGCGCTGAACCAATGTTCAGATCACGACGACGCGTGACTCCCGCCCAAGTCCACACACGTCCAAACATCTGCCCATGCAACTTCAGCAGCCATTCAAATGTGAACGGTGCAAGGCGTGGCGATGGGCGAGCAGTCAAATACCGCACCATCGCTCGCCGGATATTTTCTGACTCCGCGGCATTGAGCTCGGCAACGGTACGAATCTTTCTTAAGCGCAGACCAGATAGGTCATCGATCGCCGTTTGACCCGGAAGCAGCGGACCGAACATCGTCATGCAGACCAGAGACGCTTTCTGGAGCCGCGAAGAAGATCATTCGTGGTTCGTTCAATCAACCGCTGATAGTCCACCCCATCGACTGCCTGGCCCTCAAGCGCGCTGGTGCCTTGCACCATCCGCGCGATCTGCTCAGCCTTTGCACGCGCCTGCGCCCGACGAAACTGATCTGGGTCCACGGCGGCAAAGCCAATGGGCGTGCCGAGCGCTTCCGCGACTGCGGCGACGTGGGCGAATGATGCCTGTGCCGCACGACCACCGAGGATGCGCTTGACGGTTGGTTCTTTGACACCGCTCCGCGCCGAAAGGATCGCGATCGGCATTCCGATCGACTCACGGCGGGACACCAACTGAAGCAAGGTGGTTTCACTGTTCATGAGATAAGAATACTATAAGATCTTAAATATTCAAATAAAGATCATAAACGGACTAATTTTAACTGCTCGGTTGGATATTCCGCCATGGCTTGCCACGACCGGGCACCGTACCACGACCTCGCTTCGAACCCCCAGGTTCGGCGAAAGCGCAAGCAGAATTTGAATGAACGTCACCGCCCCGTAAACGGCGCCGTCCCAAGTTCCACGCCTAGGTTCTTCTGCGTGAAGTAGCGCATCGGCCACTCGTCGGAGAAGAGCACCATCGGGCGACCCTCGTGGTCTTCGGCGAGGCTTGCATCAGCAAAGACCTCCGGATGGAAGTCCGCAGGCGCGCCGTCCTTCTTCCACCAGCGCGCTAGCTTCCAACGCGTCGGCTCAAGCCGACACTCTGCGTTGTATTCGCTCTCCATGCGATATTGCAGCACTTCAAACTGGAGCGGTCCAACCGCAGCAAGCACGGGGCGCCGCACCATGCCACCCGGACCGCTGAGCATGTGGTACTGCCGCACTACGCCTTCTTGCAGCAACTGCTTCAGACCAAGCGCGTACTTCTTGGCATTACCAGCGCTCGGATTATGAATGTACGAGAAGCACTCCGGCACAAATGACGGCATCTCGTTGTAGCAAATGCTTCGATCCGTCGTGAGCGTGTCGCCGATACCGAGCGAATCATGGCCGACAATGCCAACCACGTCGCCAGCAAGCCCCTCGTCCACAGTCTCGCGGTCGCGGCCAAAGAGCCGCTGCGCGTTGTTGAGCTTGATCTTGCGACCGCTCTGCACATGAAGGACGGTCATTTCACGCTCGAATCCACCACTCACCACACGCACCAACGCAATGCGATCGCGGTGGCGCGGATCCATGTTCGCCTGGATCTTGAAGACAAAGCCACTAAATGCAGGATCCTCTGGCAACACCATGCGGTCGCCGGAGCGCCGCGGACCGGGGCCCTGCGAATGCGCTAGGAACCCGTCGAGCAGCAGTTGCACGCCAAAGTTGTTCATGGCACTTCCAAAGTAGACCGGCGTGATCTCGCCGCGCTGCACGCGCTCCTGGTCAAACGAATCACCGAGGCTGCCAAGCAGCTCAATTTCTTCGCGCGCCTTGGCATACACATCCGCATCAATCTTCTGAACGATGAACGGGTCATCAATCCCCATCACCTTTACGGGCGCGGCCTGCGCATTCTTGGCGGCGCGCTCAAAGAGGTGTACCTGCTTCTCAAGGCGGTCATACACGCCACGGAACTCTGGACCATTGCCAAGCGGCCAATTCACTGGGAACGGCGCAATGCCGAGCGCCTTCTCCAAGTCATCAAGCAACTGCAGCGGCTCGCGCGTGGGGCGGTCGCACTTATTCATGAAGGTGAAGATCGGCACACCGCGACGACGGCACACTTCAAACAGTTTGCGCGTCTGCGTCTCGATACCCTTACCTGCATCAATCACCATGATCGCGGCATCAACGGCCGTGAGCACGCGGTAGGTGTCCTCACTGAAGTCATTGTGGCCCGGCGTATCAAGAAGGTTGATGCGAAAGTTGTCGTAGTCAAACTGCAGCACGGTGCTGGAGATGGAGATGCCGCGCTGGCGTTCTAATTCCATCCAGTCACTGGTGGTGGCACGCTGGTTCTTGCGCGCGGTGATCGAGCCAGCTAACTCCAGCGCTCCGCCATAGAGCAGCAGTTTCTCCGTAAGCGTGGTCTTACCGGCATCTGGGTGAGAGATGATGGCGAACGTACGACGAGGAAGCGTGGCGGAGGACATTGAAGGAGCCAATGGTACGGCTCCTTGGGGCAACACGGGCTGCCGCTGTTACAAATGCCAACCCGAGTAATACCGCATTCCGATTGACCACCAGTGAACCGGTCACCCGTCGAGTGGCCTGCGGCGCAACTGCTCCAAGTCCGCCAAATCCTGCGGTCGGCCAGCGGCAACTTTGCTTCGTATCAGTGACTCACGATCAATGAACGCAATGTCCAGCGTGTCAGCACGCAGCATGCATCGGCGTTCCCACGCTTGCTCGAAGTCGAGATCGGCAACCGAAGTGAAGAGCTCAATGCGAATGGGCTCGTATCCAAATCGGATCAGCATGTCTGGCTTTGCGTCGCCAAGCGAAGCGACGCGCTGCTGATCGAAGCCAAATTCTTTGAGCGCGGCCTTTACTCGCTCCCAGTTCTGCGGGTCAAGACCACACCACAGATCGAGATCACCCGTGGTCCTTGGTCGCGCGTGGAGGCTCACCGCAAACCCCCCGAACACCAGTGTCCGCGCACCATGGCGCTCGCAGCACTTCAAGAACGCGAGGAATTCGTTCGGCCACATGATCGCGTCCATAGGTTGCCTCTCGCAGGAATAAGGCGGCCGCAATTCGCTCACCATCCGACTTCAGCGCCCACTCATGCACCGCGTCGCGGGCCGAAGTGACCGATAGAACCTCGAAATATGTGCGGTCAAATGCTGGCCGATCCATGTAAGCATCATACGGCGATTCGTCAACGAGGCTGCGTTCTGTACGCTCGCTTTGCCATTACGGGCACTTCGGGCAGTCGCTTGGAAACTTCAGCGTGGCGTTGTACGGGGCACAGACAGCCGAACTGCAGGACAGCGTTGGCCAGCAACTGCAATCCTGGATCGAGTCACAAATCCAAGAGTCGCGCGAACGCTGCAAGGCACTGACCGATAGGTACATGCATGTGGATGCAGGCTCGCACGTTGCCGAACTAGTCACTTTGAAGAATGCCTTCTGCCCCGCCGGACAGACCGGGAGTATGCAGGTTGGCAAGGCCGCTTCAATGCACAGCTTTCCAACGTTGTACGTTTCACTCCGGGTGGTCATACCGTCGCACCAGAACGCCTCGACTTCGTAATACAGGCACCCAATGGTTTCATTGTTCGGATCCGGCATCGCCAACGCAATCCGCGCAAGCTTCACCGATTCTTGAGTGGAGTAGCCGGCCGTGAGAAACCGCGCCACCACCATTTCTAATTGTGCATCATCATCAGCCTCTTGCGCGGCAACTGCATCTGCCGCCGTGGTGGCTGCAGCGGGTGCGCTCACTGGACGCGCTGTCTGCGCCGCGGCAAATGGCATGAGTAAGCCACTGAACAACACCAATGCCACCATCGTCCCACCAAAGCGGTACGCGCAGACGGTTCGTTGAAACATCCGAATTGCAATCGATGTCATGATGTTTTCCCCAGTGCGAGCACCTTGGTGCTCTGTGTTTCGCCATCACAGCGGTTACAGGTTGTAACCGTCGATTAGACGCTTGGGCAGTGTACGCGGTGCATGAGTGAAGCGAGTTCACTCACCAACGGACCAGCACAGAAAGCATCCCCCATTCCTGTAGAGAATCAGTCAGCGCCGCCCACCACCACCGCGCCCAACGCCCATACGCATGCCACCACGACCATAGCCACCGTAACCACCGCCGTAATAGCCACCGTAGTAGCCGTTGCCTGGCCACATGCCCATCCATGTGTAGTGCGGGTTCAAGCCGCCGACCATGCCGTAACCGAACATGCTGTAGTTGCGACTCTGACCACCACCCGTGTAGCCACTGACTGCACCGCCGCCGTGCTCATACTTGGCATAACCATCGGGTTCCTCATAGCGCTGATAGCCCGACGGATTTGAGTAGCCGCCATCATCAGTGTGTTCATCGGATCGAACGATGCCACGTGCGCCGGTGTAGCCACTGAGCGCGCCGTAACCACGCTGACCGTTCGACCACTGAGCATCTCCATAGGCGTATCCATTAGATTGCTGCTTTTCTTGTTGCACCTGTTGCTGTTGCTGCTGGCCCTGCACCGATCCACCACGCTGATCCCAGCCGCCGCCATTCCATGTGCCGCCGCGCGAGTACTGCGATGATGAACGCCCCGCATTCGCTGGCTCCAATCCTTCGTTTCGATCTGCGTAATTCGTTTCACCACGCGCGAATGCGCCGCGCGGGCTACCATCAAAGTTGTGGTTTGGATCAGGTCGGAAGTCATCCATCGTGGACGATCGCGCCTGTGCCGTTGCTGCGGCTGATCCATCGCGCTCCTGAAACACAGCGCCCGTGCTACCACTAGTCGCGGGCGCCACTGATGCTGCGCTTGCCGCACCATCGATGGATGCCCTGCTCCACCCGCCGTCGGCGCGCGCGAAACTCTGCGTTCCTCGCTGCTGCATGACCTGACCATCGCGAGTCGCGGACACGTCATCATTGACCCCGCCCGCATGTCGCCACTGCGCTGTGTTCGCGCTCGCTGCCTTCGTGATCTGATTGATGTCACCCGCCGCGGCCGCGCGGTTGTAACTGCGTGCCGCATCACTCCAGGCGCGACGATATGCGCCGCTCCAGTGATTCATCCACCATCCATCCGTACCGCGCCAACCCCATGGGTGATAGCCCCAATGCCACGATCCGCCGTAGCCCATGCCCAATGCATAACCAAGTCCAAAGGAACGACCTGGCCCCCACCAACCGCTGCACGCCCATACCGGCGCGCACTGCAATCCGTACTCGCCCCATCCAGGAACACTCTCGTACATCCAGCCCGCGTAGCCAAAATTCGGCCAACATCCATAGGTTCCGGGGTAACCCAGATAATCATTTCCCGCCACGCCTGGGGCTGTCATGCCGGACGTTGCGAAACCCGTTCCATAGGAAACGATTCCGTTGTTCACAAAGCTATTCATGTAGCCCGCCGTGAATCCAAACGTCACGGTATCGGTAGTCGAACCCATGACACGCACAAACGTCACTCCGTAGACCGGAGAACTCGGCGGCATCACATACATCAACTGCGGCACTGCATCGCACAAGACCCACGGCCCGGTTGATGCTTCGGCAGTGAACCACGCTGCATCTTGACACAGGTAGTACGAGCCCTCGCAGAGGATGAGTGGTGAACTTGCGTTTGGCGCCCAACTCAAACTCGTTCCATCAATCGCAACGAATCGCGCTGCGCCACCGATCGTAGAGAACGATGCCTTTGCCTTTGATCGATCAAGCGTGGCTACGTGCGGAACAGACTGCTGGTAGATCGCATCGTTTGCTGCCGATGTTCCCGGCACTGCTGTCAAGACATTGCCCCATGTGCCCTTTGGGTCAATCGCTGAGAATGATGGTGGAAGTGCCGACGGCTTCAGGTAACTCCACGGACCGTTCATCAGATCACCGCTCGTGAACCAACGACCAGATGCAAGCACATACCAAGTATTCGAAGCGGTTATAGTGAAGACGTCACAATTCGCATTCGAAATGGCAAAGAGGCCGTCTGCTACCTGAGCCAAGTTGGGTGCACCATTGATGGACACTAAGCAGAGCGGACTTGTACTGACAACGATTTCCGGCACTTGGAATGCCGTCGATGCAGTTGGCGCAGAAGAGACAGCAGTAGCGGCGCTTGATAAATCTGCTTGAACGGCGGCGGTGCTACGCGGCAACGCGGCAACAATGGCGTTCGCCACAGAATCAGAGGGGGCCGGACCAGCCGTGAATGGTCCGTTGAAACTGGTTGCATGCATCCATGCGGCAGTACCAACCCGCGTGAACCATGTCTTGCTCGCTGAGTCGAATGCCAAGAGCGAAGGGGTGTTCTGCGCAATGCCCACACCCGAGCCAACATCACGAAGAACCGGCGCTCCATCAAGAAGCAACAGAACGGCAGGATGATCAATCACCCGAATGACGGGCGGCGTGTTTCCAAGCGGTGCCGGATCTGCCTGCAACGATGACACCTGCATGTTCTCAAGCACTACCGAGCGCTGGATCGTGAACGTTGCACTTGCGAGCATCTGCTGGAGAACGGCAGTGATTGCAGCGGCGTCTTGCTCACCGGCTACTTGCACCCGTGTTACTTGCACACCTGATACCTGAATCAGTCCGGCAGCAAGATCGTTGTCAAGCGTGGAACTGAAGAACATCGCTCCATAGGTGCGCTGTGCGCCTAGCTTGGCAATCCGGAATGCGGCACGACCTGTACCACTTGTACCGATGATCGATTCAAACTGCGGTGTGTACAGCGTGTAGACCGCGCCATTTACAGCGGCAACCTGCGGCCAAAATGTCTCGCCGTTGTCCTGATCCGGCGCTGGCGGCAAGTTGTCTGGATGGGTGAGACCAGGTGCCAGCGAGTAGTCGCCGGCAACTTGCGCCGCGCTAGCGCTACATGCAATGGATATCAAAGCGAAAG
>JBIKQN010000055.1:0-7482 GCA_044349615.1 Phycisphaerales bacterium | reverse complement strand
ATGGCTTGAGCGAGATAACCCAGTGGCGCGTGGAAAGCTTGCCACTGGTGTGGATCTGGCACAGGCACGATCGGTCCAAGACCCAGTCACAAATAAACTGGCGCAGGTTGCCATAAGCGAAGCCCTGGCAGTAGCCCCAGAAGCAACATATCGTCGCGTGGACTTTGCACCAGCAAAGCGAGCGACATTGTTCGCAGGATTAGCCACAGCAGCGCTTGTTTTTCTGTTGGTCTTTGCACCAGATATTTCGCGCACGGCACTACTGCGACTATTTACTCCATTCGCAGATATTCAATGGCCAGCTCGCACTATGGTTCAACCAGCGATGGCGTCGCTTGTTCACCCGCGCGGAGCAGTTCTTGCGCTCCGTGCACAATCAGTACGAGGCGATGTGACGGAAATGCGTGTCGAGGCGGAATACCGCTTACTTCGCGAAGGCTCTGGTGATTGGCGCAAGGTGCTACTTTCTGCCCAACCAAATGGTTTGTTTGAGCGTCTTGTGGAGACTGATGGCGAATCAATAGAGGTGTTGTTTCGGACGGAAGACATGGAAACTCTTCCGATCACAATTCGGCTTGTTCCCCCACCAGTAGTTGAAACAGCTCGCGCAACAATTACACCACCGGCTTACCTTGGCGACAATGTCGACATCAGAACTATTGAACTTGGAACAGGCACCGATCGACGGGCCACAGTATCGCCACCAGTGCTAACAGGTTCCACGATTCTTTTTGAAGTAGTGGTGCGTGGCGCAACCGGGGTACCACTAAGTGAACCAGAGCAATCTGCCTGGCTTGCCGAGACAATATTTATTGTTGGTGCAAACAATGAGAGAATCACTCCAGGGTTCAAGATTGATCCAACAGACCCAACACACTGGACACTGCAGTGGATGGCTAGTGGTCGTGGAGTGCTTGAAGTAAAGCCGCGTGGAGTTGACGGGATTGTTCCAACAGAGCGCATTGCGTTTGAAATTCCAGCAATTGACGATGCGGCACCCTCTATAACTATTGTTGAACCAGCCGCAGACGAAACAGTAACGCCAATGGCTGCACCACTAGTAGTGGCAGAGGGCCGCGACGATCTTGGCGTGAAACGCGCTTGGATTGATGTGTCATTGATTCAGAAAGATGGCGAACCACAACTTGTATCAACAACGAATGGCACAGTGGGCGCAAGCGCACGGGTGGAGACAACGCTTTTGCTATCAGAGTTTGGTGTTGAGGCAGGAGATCGTGTCGTGTGTGTTGGTCGCATTACAGACGCACTAGAGAAAGACGGGCTGCCGCGACCAGTGGTATCAAGTTCACCCCGAGTGTTCCGTGTCATTTCAACAAGTGAACTAGCTGCTCAGATTCGATCACGCCTTGGACAAATGCGAGAGGCAGCGGGGCGCCTCCGTGAGGAACAATCAGGTATTGCAACAGCAATGCAGGCGGCGACAGACCGAACCGAAACTGATGGTGCTAGCACCACCGAGGCAGAACGGGCGCAAATAGCAGGCTCAGAGGGTCGCATGGCTGATCGAATAGCCACCTTCGAGAGGTCACTTGCGGAGTTGGCGTCAAAATTGGATCGCAACAAGACCGACGGCGAAGGTCTTTCTGGCACCATCCAAGAGGCCACAGAATTGGCACGCACTGCATCACAGCGCGCACAAGAAGCGGCAGCAGAACTATCAGACCCCTCAAAGTTGAAAGCGAGCGTTGGCAAGGCGGCGGAATCAGAAGACGCACTCGCGGAACTGGAAGTGGCACTCCAGCGGGATCGAGAAACCGCAGAACTGACGCGCCGTATCGACAAACTTGCTGAGCAGATTAAGTCTGCCAGCGCGGATACGCGTGCTGCAGCGGATAAGTCTGTTGGAAAGCAACGCGATCAACTTTCCGACGAGACAAAGGCACTCATAGACCGATCCGCGCAGGCACAACGCGAAGCAGCCACGGAGGCCCGGGCACTAGCAGAAGACCTTGGAAAGCGCGCAGAAGAGATTCAGAAGCAAGACCAACCCGACCAAGGCGCCGCACAAGCAATGCGCGAAGCTCAACAAGAAGCAGACGACCGCGGATTGGCACGACAACTAGAGCAAGCCGCACAACAGACAGAGCGAAATCAGATGCAGGGCGCGCAGCAATCACAACAACAGGCACAAGATGCTGTTGCTGCAATGCAGCAGGCGATGAAAAACCAAGGTAAGCGACGAACCGAGGAATTAGAGCGCCGTATGACAGACATTGTTGATGCCTTGCGAGCACTTCTTGGCTCGATAGAGACGAACACATTGGCGGTACAGAAATTGAATGTAAGCGACACCACAGAGATCGATCAGATTTCAATGGTTGTGTTGCAACTATCAAGAAACGCGGCTGGAATTGCAGAAAGTGCAGCCACAGCCGGTCAAACAATGCGACGAACCTCAACACTGGTTCTTCGTGGTGCGGAACAACTAGATAACGTCGCAACATCTGTTCGGAAGACACCACCAGAGATCGTGCCGGCACAAGAATCATTTAGTGCCGCTCGGAATTCAATTCAAGAAGCGCTCGCTTCTGCCCAGAAGGCCAAGACGGAAGCGGAAAAAGCGGCAGAGAATCAACGGCGTGAAGAACTTCGAGGCGTATATGAGCAGGTTGCGGAGCGGCAAAGGAGTGCCCGTGCGGGTACAGAGTCGATTGTTTCCAGCACTGGTAAGCCCCTTGACCGTCGGGGATTTGTTGAGAGCAAACGCATCGCGGCAGAGCAAGCTGTTGTCACCAACCTACTAACAACTATTGGCGCACGCGGAGATGTTTCGGGTAGTGAGTTGTATTCCACAAGCAATCAGGAAATGATTTCAGCCAGCGCGCTTGCCGGAAAGGACCTATCTGCATCATCACCATCTCAACGGACACTGTTGGTGCAGCGCGAGGTAGAGGCCTCCTTGGCTTCTCTGCTTGAAGCACTCTCGGATCCACCAGAGCCAGACGATCCATTTGCACAAGCAGCACAAAAGCCAAATGATCAACAACAGCAAGGCGGTGGTCAGGCGGGTGGTGCCACACGAGTTCCACCCATGGCCGAACTTCGGCTCTTGAGGTCAATGGCACAACGCGTATTGGATGACACAAACAGCGCTAGTAAATTGCCAGAATCTGATCGAACAGCTTATCTTGCCAGGATCACAGCGCGCCAAAGGCGGATCACAGAACTTGGCGAACGATGGGTGAAGGCGATGGAAGAACAATCCCGCACACCCGATGTAAAGCCAAATTCGCAAATCGAACCCAACAAGTCTGACACACCAAATTCAGACAAGACGCCCGAACCAACAAACCCAGAGACTGGAGCGGTGCCACAATGACACTTTTCACAATGTTGTTACTCATGACATTGGCTAGTGATGTGCCAGCAGTATCACCACCAGTTCCAACAGAACCACCACCATCACTTGATGACGTTCTTGGCATTGGTGATGGAAAGAAGCAATCGAGTTCAGAGCGCGAGGCATCAGAACTCCAACGAAGCCTTGATGGCGCAAAGCCGCGCGATATCTTGAATTCAGCGATTGATGACATGAAGCAAAGCGCGCGACTGTTAGAAGCAAACGATTCAGGCATTTCAACACGTCGGGTTCAAGAGTCCGTCGTTCGAAAGTTGGACGAACTCATCGCAACCGCTCAGAGAATGCAACAAGAAAAACAACAATCACAGGGCGAACAAGGGCAACCGGGGCAGTCTGGTGAAAAAAGTTCGGGTAAAAACCAAGGGCAAGGAAAAAACCAGGGCGATCAGGCAGGGAAAGATGGGAAACGCGATGAACCACGCGAGGGCGGCCAGCCTCGCGGTGGTCGCGATGGCAAGAAGGATCAAGACGAAGGCGGCAAGCGCAGTAAAGATGGCGACGCCGGAGCCAACGAACCACCCGAGACACTTGATCCAACACTGGGCGACGCACAATTTGACGAGGGTCGCGCTGAATGGGGTCGCCTGCCACCACGGGTGCGTGAGGCAGTGCGGCAAGGATTGCGCGACCCCATGAGTGCCGCCTATCGACAATTGACACAAGACTATTACCGCCGACTTGCGGAGGAGCCCAAGCGATGACGCCAGTACTCATATCAATAGCCAGTCTGGGTTTAGTAGTGGCGCTTGCCAGTACTCAAGTCACGCAAGTTGAATCATTGGCGCCGCAACTGGGGAAAGATGCCCAGCCAGCACAAGTTGCGCCAGTAGCAGAGGCGAAGCCACCTGTTGGAACCGAGCCAGAAGTAATCAGGCCAGTAGATGCAGGTGTTTCTGCGCAAAATACTCCGGGCCAAAACGAGACAAATCAACAATGGCGAGAGTCTGTTGAACTTGGTTTAGAGTGGTTGGCGCGTTCACAGAACGCCGACGGGAGCTTTGGTCGCGGTCGCATGAGTGGTAATGCTGGAGTTGTGTCACTCTGCGCGCTGGCACTCATGGCTGACGGGAACATTCCGGGCCGCGGTCGCTATGGCGCGGCGGTGGAGCGCGCACTTGAATATGTGTTGAAGCATGTATCCGAGAGTGGTCTTATCTCCAGTGAAAACATGAATGGTCCGATGTACGGACACGGATTTGCCGCACTCTTTTTGGGTGAGATTTACGGGATGTCATCAGATGACGCCCGGGTGCGCGACGCACTTACACGGGCAATTCGCTTGATTGAGAACAGCCAGAACGACGAGGGCGGATGGCGCTACAACCCAGTACCCGATGATGCAGATGTGAGCGTCACCATTTGTCAGGTTATGGCGCTACGCAGTGCGCGTAATGCAGGAATACGAATACCGAAACAAGTCATCGATAGCGCTGTTCGATATGTGCGCGAATGCCAAAATCCCGATGGTGGCTTTCGATATATGCGGACATCAGGGGCAAGTGGTTGGCCGCGCACAGCAGCGGGTGTTGCAACACTCTTTTACGCCGGTGTTTACCAAGACGACTCCATTCCACTTGGCTTGGCGTATGTTCGCCGCGCTGCGACACCGGACGGTTCTGGTCCTGCTGTTCAGGCGTACTACTTCTATGGTCACTACTACGCCGCACAGGCGATGTACCTTGCTGGTGGAGATTGGTGGAAGGAGTGGTGGCCACGTATTCGATCTGAGTTGATTCAACACCAGAACGGCGACGGTAGTTGGTCTGATCCACAATGGGGCCAACCATTGGGGACATCAATGGCGTTGATCATCATGCAAATGCCAAAGCGCTATTTACCGATTTTCCAAAAATGACAAACGAACACAACATGCATGTAGTGCATCATGGGGCGGCAGTGTTTGTTGCATCCTTGTGTGTCTACAGCACACTGGCTAGCCACTCGGCCAGCACCAATGCGCAGGTGCCAGCAAGAGACCCAAACAAGATTGTTGCGCCGGTGCTTGTACCTAACTACCAACAAAACAAGCCCATCAAAGACGAAAGTGCCTCGAAAGAAACCACGTATTTGGTGATAGGAAGAGATGCCGTGATTGGAATTGTTTCACCAAACCAAATACCACCAGACTCGTCGTCGGTGCTTGCATTGGTGGCTAATGGAAACAACTCAACCATAGCCACCAAGTCACCAGTCCTTGTATTGGTAGATGGTCAGCGGATTCCAGGAACACTCGAGAGTCGACAAGGAGTCGCAACATGGATCTCTGCTTGGTGTGCGCCATGGCAGGTTGTCACTGATGAGATTCGATCGGTGATCTTCGATCAATCTACCCCCCCACAGGCAAGTGATACCGATGTTGTTCAACTAAAGAACGGCGATCGTGTCACTGGATTTGTCACCACAATCACTCCTGAAAAAATCACCGTAGACACAAACTCTGGAACGAACGCTGTTGTTTCAATAGATATAGACACCATCGCAGCAATCAGTCTTGTTGGACCAGACAAGCCGCCCATTGGAGCGCGCGTTTGGCTAAGTGACGGAACAGTGATAGACGGCCCATCTGTCAGTTGGTTTGGTGCGGACTATCTACAAATGCCTGGCGTTGCAGGCGCAAAGACAAACATTGTGACAGTCCCAAGGGATCGAGTGTTGGCGTTTCGTTCTGGACCAGACACAGCAATTCCACTGGCCACATTGAGTCCCACCGCAGCCGTTCCAAGTGGCACAGAGGGGATGCGATTTTCAACAAAGCCACCTGTTGTTGCCCCGGGAACTTGGCCGCTTGACGCGCCGCCATTAGAGGTAGAGGGACCAGTGTTACTGTCTTATCCAGCGCCACCGGTCGCAAGCCGATTGGTAACCGCGGTGTATCGACCATTCACAGCGCGAACCACGGGAATGGTAGATGTAGTCATTCGATCTGGAGGAAAAGAGATTATGCGCGAGCGGTTTGATTCAAAACGACCGCGTGTTGAAATTCGGGTTGACCTACCAGCCGCACCGTTTGATTTAGAGTTGCAACCAGCCGATGGAAGTGCGGTTGGCGACATGGTTGTTTTTGAACGTGCATTGTTGTTTCCCCAAGATTAGCGGGGCGTTGCGTTCACTTCCAGCCACGGGTTGTCCAAGCTTGTGATCGCACAAGACCAGTTTGGTTTTTGATAATTCGCGTGGCACACGCTTGTGGTCGTGGGGCTATTTTCACAGCCGCACGATCTGCCAATTTAGGATTTCCACACACCACTATTGGTGTTACCTCTGCATCCCAGGTTTGGTGTCGAACCTCAATGATTAGCCCACCATTGTCGTGACGCGCTGTGGGATCGGGTGGCGGAACAATCGACCTTATAACGGTGTTGCCAATCAGAAGCTGCTGTCCATCGACAACAGTCATGATCGGAATGTGTTGTTCGGAAAGGACCTCAAGCACATCGGTTGGAAATCCATCGTGCGCTGCGCGAAACGCTCTGAAACAACGGATATCCATGACCGCGCCCCTTACATAGAACGCCATGGCAACCTCGGGTACGGCAGAGACCTCCGCTAGTGACCGGGCGCCAATCACTAATCGATCAATACGGCGGACCCCAAGAGCAGCAAGGGCTGGAACTATTTTTCGCGAACCAGCACTTGAGTCACCTGATGCGCCTGCATCAACAATCACCGTCACCGTGTCGCTGCGGATGATGTGACACGCGCCACTGCCAACAGCAAGTGACTCCACACATATCTCACCAACAGCAGGTGTTTGGCTATATGGGCGGCACACCCCAAACCACAAGCCAGCCACCAAGGCAATGATGACAAACCACGCCGACACCCTCACTGGTTGATGAAAGGCAATCCATGCAAGCACACAAGCAATAAGCGCGGCGGCTACCCACCACAGATTTGGTCGCCCGGTACTCCATGTTCCACCAGGAGCGGTCGCCGCAATCGAGGCTGTTTCTGCAAGCACAGATGCACATGTCGTGGCAATGCTTCCACACAAACGACCAACTGGCGGCGCTATGTCTGTAGCGACTACAGCACCAACACCAGCAATGGTGGTCATGGCGGCTACTGGCATTGTTACAACGCTTAGTGGTGCCGCCCAC
>JBIKQN010000054.1:0-7510 GCA_044349615.1 Phycisphaerales bacterium | reverse complement strand
ATGGTGGGGATATGGTTGGCTTATCCCATACGGTGACACGTGTACGTGATGGAGCCGCGAGCATTGCTCCTGAAGACATTGGAACCATGACGGTATCGGCGCAGGCAGTACCAGCTGCCAACGATGGCGAGTTAGAGATTAGCTCCTTCCAAGTGGAAAGCCTTGTGTTTGCTGGTGTGGCTGCTCCGCCGGAAGATGTTGATGCAGTTCAGCGGGCTATTGCAAGCCGGGCTTTTTGCATAACGCGCCGCGCGTTGGTGCACGACATGCAGATTGAGAATGCGCGTGCCGTAGGCACCCCCGGTCTTGGCGACTTCGTGCCACACTTTCGAGTGGAACGGCAGCGTGCCGTACTCATCACCATTGATGGTGAGCCGCAATTTAAAAACTTAGCCGACACTGAGTGGCGGCAGGTAGTGAATACGCCGTTTTTGGTGTTACAGGCGCAGGATGGATCATTTGTGGTTCGTCTAGGAAGTAGTAGATGGATGGGTAGCACGCAGTTTGCACAGGGGTATGCGCCGATTGATGCGCCCCCCGCTGCGGTCATCGTTGCGATAGGCACTGAGCCCATGCCGCCCTCGGGTGTGACTGGTACATCGACTGATACTTCTGGGGCGGGTGCAGGCTCAACAGTAGTGCCAGTGGTTCTCGTAGTCACTGAGCCAACTGTGCTTCTTTCACTCAATGGCGAACCTGTGCTTGCCGATGTTGCGCCCGGTGTCCAATGGGTAGCAAACTCGCGGACGATTCTGTTGCGGACGGTGGATCCGATTGCGTGGTGGACGCTTTCATCGGGGCGGTGGTTCTCTGCTGCCGCGCTTGACGGCCCATGGGCTCGGGTTGCTCCAGATGCAGTCCCAGCAGCATTTCGTGCACTTCCCGGCGGGCGAACCTTTGATCATGTGAAGGCAAGCATTCCGCAGACTCCTGAGTCTGTTGCTGCAGTCGCCGCTGCACAGGAGGCGCGTTCCATTCAGATTGTGCGTGCTGCGGCCCGGTGCAGCGTCAGCTGGCGCGGCGCGCCGCTCTGGCAGGGTATTGATGGCACGCTATTACGCGGCTCAGTCAATGCATCGCAACCGGTGATTGAATGTGACCGCTACTTCTACTGTTGCGACAATGCGGTGTGGTTCAGCGCGCCCGCACCTGAAGGACCATGGATTGTGTGCGATGATCTGCCTGATGCAATCTCGCAGATCCAAGCATCGTCGCCGCTCTACGCGGCCACGGCGGTTGATGTTGCTGGTTCAGACGCTGACACTGTGACATTCTCCTACGTGCCTGCTTACTTCGGAACCTTTGTTGATGATGGCACCGTGGTGTATGGCAGCGGCTATGAATCACCAGGTATCGCACTGCCAGACAATGGATGGATGCCGCAGCCGCAGACCTTTAGTCTGCCGTTGACCTTCGACATGAATACTGGCACGTTTGCGCCACCCACCGCGGATGCCGACCAGGACACCCAGCCTGCGCTTGTTCCTGATGTTCTCGTAAGCGGTTGGATCGGCTGGGGCTGGTGCCCCGGGTGGACCAGCGCTTGTGGTTGGGGCTGGCGTAACCCTGCCTGGTGGTCGGACTGGCGTGAGTGGTGGCGCAATTGGAATCCATATTGGAATCATTGGGCAAATGTGCGCACTGCTGCGCAGCGTGCGCGCGATGATGCAGCAGCGGCAGAGCGGAACGCCCGCGAACAGTCCGACATTGCTCGGCAGCAGGGTGCTGATGAGCAGCGCAGAATTGATACGCAAGAGGCAGACTGGCGTGCCCGTCAGGCCGCAGCGCGTGCGAGTGCTGATGAAGCGCGCCGTGCCGAACGCGCGGAGGAGGCTCGTCTGCGCGACACGCGTGACGCCAATCGCCGCGCGCAAGATGCGCGTGCACGCGCTGCAGCGGTATCGGCGGGACCATCCGCTCCACGCGGCAGCATGGCCTGGTGGTATGAGTTCGCCAATGATTACTCCAGCGGTTACCTAAGCCGCGCGACCGGATATCGCGATCCGCGTTACGGCGCAGCGGTTGGTCGCGGCGGCAACTTGTAGCCAAGAAGCCGCAGGCTGTTGAGAACCACGGAAACGGTCGAGCCTTCATGCATGATTACGGCGAGCCAGATGGGAACGATCCCCATGATGGCAAGCGGTATGAGCGTGAAGACCATTCCCATGGAGATGAAGACATTCTGGCGAACAATGGATCGTGACGCGCGGCTGATTCCTACTGCAAAGGGAAGCCGCAAAAGGTCGTCAGACATGAGGGCGATATCGGCTGCCTCCAGTGCAACATCAGTTCCGGACTTGCCCATTGCAATCCCAACAGTCGCTGCGGCTAAGGCTGGTGCGTCATTGACGCCATCCCCCACCATGGCAAGTGCGCCGTAGCGAGTCTGCAGTTCGCGCACCGCGTGAATCTTGTGCTCTGGCATCAATGCCGCACGCACTTCATCAACGCCAACCAGTCGTGCAACTGCATTGGCAACTGCTTCGTTGTCACCGGTGAGCATGACGATCGGTCGTACTCCGAGCGCATGAAGTTCGGAGATCGCCTCGGCTGCTTCCGGGCGTGGTCCATCAATGAGCCCGATCGCTCCCAGGAATTTCCCATCAGCAGCAACCAGCATCACTGTGCAGGCTTCAGCCTCCAGTGATGCGATGGCTGCCTGAGCTTCAGCGGTGGCTCGTGGCGGTGTTGCGGCGTCGTGCGTTGCCTCATTTCCTGTAAAGAGCCGTAGCGCTCCAAGATAGACACGCTCGCCATCAACCACGCCGGTCATTCCCTTGCCACGAATGGCCTGTGCATCGGTTGCCTCCCCGAATGCAATGCCGCGTGAACGAGCAGCACCAACGATGGCGCTTGCAAGTGGATGTGTGGAATGGTCTTCAATTGCTGCAGCGGTACGCAGGACCCGCGCTTCATCCACGCCAGGAAATGCAATCACTCGTCGCAATGCGGGGCGGCCAACGGTCAGTGTCCCTGTCTTATCCATGGCGAAGCAGTTGATGCCGCCGAGTGATTCAAGATGTGCACCACCCTTAATCAAGATGCCATGCCGCGCTGCGCGAGCCACACCGGCAAGGACAGCCGCTGGAGTGCTGATGGCAAGCGCGCACGGTGATGCGCCTACAAGGAGGGTCATCGCGCGCAGGAATGCATCGCTCCACGACAGCCAACCAACGATGGCTGGTAGAAGCGCCATCACGACCGTACACCCAATGACTGTTGGAACATAAACGCGAGTGAATCGTTCTGCGTAGCGCTGGGTGGTGGACTTCTGTCCTTGCGCTTCTTCCACCAAGCGGATCATCCGTGTAACCGTGGAATCGGCGGCAATGCGAGTCACTTTTACTTCGATCAATCCATCGCCATTCAACGTGCCAGCGAACACGTCATCGCCGAGTCCCTTTTCCACTGGAATGCTTTCGCCGGTGATAGGACTTTGATCAATGCTGCTTGCGCCAGCGGCAACCGCGCCGTCCATCGCCACGCGCTCTGCTGGTCGGATGCGCACGATGTCGCCGAGCGCAATGCTCCCGACAGCCACCTCTGTGAATTCGTTCCCTCGGCGCACCCATGCAGTCTTCGGCGTGAGTCGACCAAGGGAGCGAATCGCCTTACGCGCTTGGCCCATGGCATAGTGTTCGAGCCCGTGCCCAAGTGAGAAGAGGACCAACAGCATGGCCCCCTCGGCATACTCACCAATCGCTGCCGCACCGAGCGCGGCCACGGCCATCAGGAAGTCCACATCAAGGTGTCCCCGCCGGAGTTCGCGCACGCCCTCAACAAAGGCCGACCAACCCGCCACGAAGTAACTGATTGCAAAGAGCGTGCCCCACGCAAGGAGCGGTGCCTCGTTGCGCTGCAAGAGCCAACCGATGAGCAGTGCCGTAGCCGCCACAGCGGGCTCTAGGAGCTCACGATTACGGCGCCACCATGGGGCATCATCAGGAAGTTCTTCAAGGGTGCTTTCACTCACGGGTTCAGGAAGGATATCGGTGCATTCGACTAGGATGAGTGAGTCATGTCTGCAGAAGAATTCCAATTCCCAGCCCCCACCCCGAGCGATCTTGGTGATCATGAAGTCCGTCGCGAGGGAGATGCGCTTGAAGGAGCCCGCGTCGCACTTCTGGTGACTGGCGGGATTGCTGCCATGAAAGCTCCGCTTGTGGCGCGTGCCTTGCGCCGCCAGGGTGCTGAAGTCACGGCGTTCGCAACCACCGAGGCGCTTCGTTATGTCGCTCGCGAGGCGCTGGCTTGGTCCTGCACGCGCCCGGTTGTTGTTGAACTGTCCGCAGACGCCGAACATCTCTCTGATGCCGCGCCGTTTGACGTCTACTTGGTAGCCCCGGCCACCTACAGCGTCATTGGGAAGTGTGCACACGGAATCGCAGACACGCCAGTGACCGCAACACTTGCAAGTGCCATTGGTCGCCTTGAGCGTGGAAGCGCGGCAGTGCTCTTTGCGCCCACTATGCATGGCTCAATGCATAATTCAATTTTGGTTGGCAATCTCACGGCACTCCATGCAGTTGGTTGTGTCATTGTTTCTCCACGCGATGATGGTGGCAAGCACAACCTGCCAAGTGAAGCGGTCCTCGTAGATGCGTGCGCTCTTGCGTATGGTGGGCTTCGAACGAACAGTCGATCGCGTTCTCGCAATTCCTGATTGATTCAGCTGAGGGTTGATCCCATGAATACATTTTCTATTGCCGTGTCCGCTTCGTCCATGATTGTCCTGCATGCCTATGGAGTGGAGGGAGCCCCTGCAGATCAGGCGCCCAAGCAACCGCCAGCCGCGCCGCAGGTGCTGGTGTCTGCTCCCGCTGCTTCTCCTGCAGGTTCCTCTTCGCCTGTGGTTGCACTGGTACCCACGACCGAAACAGCAGTACTGAATTCGCCAGTTCCAACGATCTCGCCCACGTGGGGTTACCGCGTGGCAGTGATCGGGGATCAAATTTTCTCCACCGGTCCAGAGCGTGCGATGTCGATCGGAGCAGCGGGGCAACTTTGTACATGGGTGCGTACTGGCGCCAAGACCTGGTCTGCTAGTCCAAACCTTGTGCAATTGAACAATGCAATGCCCGGTGATTATTGCTTCCAGCGCCTGGAAAGTGGCGGTTCATTCCTCTTCACGCTAGTTAACCGCAACGGGCTTGGTACATCGCTCCGAGTTCTTCAGCCGGGTGATGGTCGAGTGTCAGAGGTTGCCTCGATATCACTGCCAGCAGGTGCTGACATTCCGACATTCGGTTCGTATTTCGCAAGTGATGGCACAGCACTTGCGGTGAGTGGGACGGATGTGCGATTTGGTCTTCCCGCCGGAAGCACTGATCGTGCCCGTGACCCAAAGGTATTCATCTATTCACACCGTCAGGGAATTTGGAATCTTGACGGATTCGTCAAGGCGCCAAGTGCTGCAAACGGTGCGCCCACTGAGGCGATGTGGTTTGGTGTTTCGCTTGATGTGGATGGCGATGTCCTTGCTGTTGGACGACCAGCCACGATTCCATCGCGCCAGTCAGAGTCCATGCCAGTATCGGGCAGCGCTCGAGTTCATGTGTATCGCCGTATGTCAGGTCAGTGGATGCCAGAGGCAGAAATCCTTGGCGCAGCGGTCACAGACATGCAGTGCTTTGGACTCAATGTAGCGGTGGCTGGCGACCTGCTTCTGGTGCGTGCCATGGAGCCAGACAATCTGCAACCCTCGGGTCATGTGTGGCTCTACGCGCGTGTTGGCGGAGCCTGGGTTCTGCGTCAAGAATTGGTTCCGCAGGTTGGAATCGTTCCAGGGCGTGCTTATGGAATGTCAATGGCAATTTCTAAGGGTCGCGTGGTGATTGGTGACACGACCGCCCGCGGCGCCGATGAAAGTGGTGATGCCACCCCCGGTATGGCGCTGCTCTTTGAAGAGCGCGATGGGCAGTGGGTAAACACGAAGCGTCTGATGCCAGCGGCACCATGCTCACCGCGAAGCTTCGGAAGTGATGTGGCGGCAGACTGGCCGATCGTTGCTGTTGGTCGTTCCAAGAACGAGCGGCTCGGCTTAGAGCCGGGTGGCGCCTATGTCTTCGATCTGTCAGGTGCGGATCAGGCTGTTTCGCCACGACCCCAGTAACGAACGACGAATGCGCCTGCCGTGGCTCCGCAGAGGAGTGACATGGCGGTGGCCCACTTGTCCCACGGAAGTGGTTCGTGCCAGGCGTTCAGCTTGACCCATGGATTCCAGCCGATAGCAAGTGCCGCAAAGATGGCTGCCCACAAGGCATTGCCTGCACGGACGCTGACGCCCGAGCCGACCAAGAAGATTCCAAAGAGGGCGGCCTGTGACCACACCACGAATGCGCCATCGTTAATGATTCCGGCCCCGCGTAGGAGCAGGTAGATGGCGGCGAACATGACTGCGAAGAGGGCACCCTTTGGCATAGTTACTTCTTCGGCAGGGATGGCCTTGGATCCTCACACTTCCGCAGCGCGAACCGTTCTGCTCGTGAAGATTGTCCGAATAACCACGCAATTGGGCTTCTTCGCCGTACACTCGACCTCAGATGAACGCAGATCGAGCCCGGATCGCAGAACTTGCGGAGGCTGCGCGGCGCTTGCCAACGGCAGAGCGGCGTGCGTTTCTCGATGGATTGCGCCTTGATCCGGACACACGTCGTGGAGTGGAGAACGCGCTTGCCTCGGACCCGACGCGTGCGTGGAGCCCGCCGAAGAATGAACCGCGTGCCGAAGATCCGGTGCGCGCGATGGATCCGCTCATTGGCAAGGACTTCGGTGGAGTGAAGATTGAGCGTGTCGTGGGATCGGGCGGCATGGGGCGTGTCTATCTCGGCACCGATCTGTCCTCGGGAACACGCGTGGCACTGAAAGTGTTGCTTCGAACCCATCGCGATGAAGATGTCCGCAAGCGATTTGATCGCGAAGGCCGACTGCTGGAGAAGTTGCGCCACCCAGGCATTGCAACGGTATTCCGCGCTGGCATTGAGCAGGATGCGGATGTGGATGTCCCCTACATCGTCATGGAGTACGTCGATGGCGGGCAGAACATTTCCGATCACGTGTTCCGCGAACGCCTTGGAACACGCGAAACCGTCGATGCGTTTCTGCAAGCGTGTGATGCGGTTGGATTTGCGCATCGCGAGGGGTATGTCCATCGTGACATCAAGCCACAGAACATTCTGGTTGATCGTCATGGCCGTGTGAAGGTGATTGATTTCGGTGTCGCCCGAGCAATTGCGGTGGACAACGCCGCGGCCACCGTCCGCACGGAAACCGGCCAACTTGTTGGCACTATGCAGTACATGAGCCCGGAGCAGTTCATTGCTGATCCGCGTGGAATTGACGCCCGTACTGATGTGTATGCGCTTTGTGCTGTGTTGTACGAATTGCTTACCGGAGTTCAGCCACACGATCTGCGCGGGATGCCTGTCCATGAGGCCGCACGCACGGTGTGCGAAACAAAGCCAGCCGATATTCGGCAATGCAACCCTCGGCTTGATGATCAACTTGCAGC
>JBIKQN010000052.1:0-7611 GCA_044349615.1 Phycisphaerales bacterium | reverse complement strand
ATACTGCGCCCCGCCACCACATTTGTGCAATATGCAGGAAGCATTTGCAGATCAGTGTTGTGTGTCGGATGAACTTGATGATCCCATTGCGGAGGATGGCGCCTTTGAATCCGTCGCGCCAGTTGTAGCTGGTGGCTGCTTGGCTCCATCACCCGACCTGGCCTCTGTGCGAGTGACGGTTGTCTTGCGCTTGCCATCCCGAATCTCGACCGTGGTCTCGATTGTGACGATGCTGTTTGTGGTCACGCCGCCTTTGGTCACCGAGTGTGTCTCTGTGGAGACAGAAGTAGTCGTTGACGAGCCCTTTTCGTCTGTTGGTTCTTCAGTGACTTCTACTGTTTTTACAGGCGCTGGTATAGATGTAGCAGCGGGTGGTGTGGTTGGTCCCGTGGCCTTTTTCGCCAGTGCCACCGCAGCATCAAGTTCTGCATTTGGTGAACCGATGAACGCAATGTTCCCATCCTTGCCAACAACGAAGGATGTTGGAATGCTGTTGCGCCGCGCGGCGGTCATCCATTCGGTTGCCATGGTGCCATCGCCATCAAAGGCGATTGCAAATCCAATCTGGTCACCTTTGGATTCCACAAATTCACCCACGCGTTTTTTGCTCTCCGCCGCGTCTTTCCCTCGTTCGAATCCAGCAACCCCAATGAACTGCACGTCGGGATTCTGCTTCTGTAGTTCCGTGAGGTGTGGCATGCTGCGAACGCACGGTCCACACCATGTTGCCCAGAACTCAATCACATGCACCTTTCCTAGCTCAAGTGTCTTCACTTCTGAGCCACGAATGAAGGAGTCAGCGGTGAATGCGGGCGCCGCCTTGCCTGGAATCAATACATCACCAATTGCGAAATAGACCATACCGGCGACAAGAGTAGGAATGAGCATGAAATCAGCCTACCCCCTACGCGCCGCCTCCACGAGACCGTGAATTACCCCTAGTCCCATGGTTGGATCATTCGTCCGCTCGGGATGCCATTGCACCCCAACATAAAACGGCCTTGTTGGATCCCGAATCGCCTCAATCACGCCATCGTCTGAAAGGCCAATGACCTCAAGACCCGGCGCACTTCCAAGCGCTTGGTGGTGTGAACTGGCCACCATCCCTTGACCGAGCGTGCTTGACACCGGGTGTTCATGGTCATGGCGGTGCCGATCGCTGTTAGGCAATTGATCACCAAGGTGTTGGATCAATTCTGCGCCACGGTGAACACCCATGACCTGCATCCCATAGCAGATACCGAGGACTGGCATATCTGGTGTGGCGTCAAGATCTCGAAGCAGGGCGAAGTCCGCGGCTTGACGCGCTGGATCAACCACCTGTGCCTGTGGATGGAGTGGAATTCCAAACACACGGGTATCGATATCGTCGCCACCAATAATGATGACGCCATCAACCACATTCATTAGTTCAGCCCGCAACCCGGCATCTGCTGGCAAAATGATGGGAAGACCACCAACGGCGATAACGGCGTCAATGTAGGTGGCGCGTACTTGGTGACGGGCGCGACCCTGGTCGTCCCTGGCAATGTCTGCCGTGATGCCAATGCGTGGTCTCTGGGAATGTTCCATGTGGAAACGATATTGCATCCAAGCCCCGCTCCGGGCATCATCCACCCATGCGCTTGACCAATTCAACCATCATTGTCATCCCGGCGACCGCCATTTGTTGCTTTGCCACACTTGGCGATGTCGCGCTTCCGGCAGCGTTCACCGACCATATGGTGCTACAGCGCGATCGGCGTGCACCCATTTCTGGGATCGCCCAGCCCAATGAACAAATCACCGTAGAACTGCTCGACTCCAAGGGCGAGATTGTGCGCAGTGGTCGTGCGATCGCTAGTCAAGGGGGTCGCTTCACGGTCGAACTAGCACCAATGGTTGGGAGCAATGATCCCCTAACACTCGTGGTACGCGGAGCCAATACTGTCACCATCAAGGATGTTGTGGTTGGTGATATCTGGGTTGCTGGTGGACAAAGCAACATGGAGTGGACGCTTGGAGCCACCGACGGCCAGTCTGCTGAAGGTGTTGCTATAGCCGATCAACCGTCGATCCGTTTCTTGCGAGCACCACACACTACTGCCAACCGTGCCGCCTTCACTGTGGATGCCGCATGGAGGACCCTTACGCCAACCAGCGCACCAGATATGGGGGCTGTTGATTTCTGGTTTGCACTTGAACTACACAAGGCTTCCGGAGTACCGATTGGAATCTTGGAACTCAATTGGGGTGGTACGCGCGCAGAGCCGTGGACAGATCTAGCAACCCTTGGTGCTGATCCATTATTCACAGGCAGGGTCACTGAATTGCGTCGCTCGGTGGACGCTTGGTATTCCCTCTCCACTGCCGACCGTGATGCTGCATTCAAGGCAGAACTGATGAAGTTTCAAGAGGCGGGAACCGCTTGGTGGAGCGAAGTCAATGCCACAGAGCCTGGCGTGAAGGGGAGGTGGTTCTCGAAGGATGCACCAGAAGATATTGCTGAATGGAAGTCAGTCAGCCTGCCAATGCGCTGGAGCGATGATCCCGTCCGTAAGAACGTTGACGGGATTGAGTGGTATCGCCGAACAATCGACATCCCCGCGGAATGGAGTGGTAAGGAGTGCTTTGTTGAACTTGGGGCTGTCGATGACGCGGACATTCTCTTCATCAATGGGCTGCCTGTTGCAAACACCATTGCTGACTACGGCACATCACGACGATATCGAATCCCGGGTTCGATGGTCACATCTGGGCCGTGCACTCTTGCCCTTGAAGTGCTCGACCTGCATGGTGAGGGTGGATTCATGAGCCCGCCGGAAGCAATGCGTATGACATGTGCAGGGGCAAAGGGTGCGTCAGTATCTTTATCGGGAGAGTGGATGGCACGCATGGGTCGATCAGCCTCGGGGATTCCGGTTCCCCCACAACGGACCTTGAAGGAAGTGGCCCCGGGCACTCGCAACGGCGATCCCGCATCGATGTTCAACGCAATGATTGCTCCATTTGGTGGTGTCGAGGTCAAGGGCGCCATTTGGTATCAAGGCGAATCAAATGCTGGTTCGATTGCGGACGCTGAGGCGTACCGATCACTATTGCCATTGACTATCCGCAGTTGGCGGGCGGCCTTCCAACAGCCTGACATGCCCTTTGGAATTGTGAGCCTCGCAGCCTTCCGCCCATATGAACCAAACGAGCCGATTGGAGGCATATGGCCGATCCTGCGCGATGCGCAGCTTGCCACCGAGCAATCTTCGCCCAATGCGGGAGTCATCACAACGATAGACATAGGCGATGCCAACGACATCCATCCGCGCGACAAGCGCACTGTCGGTCAACGATTGGCACGATGGGCCATGGCCGCCTCGTACGGACAGCCTGAAACTGCCTGGCGCGGTCCGCGCACGAAAAGCGTTCGGCGAGACGCTGACGGGATTGTCATTGACTTTGATGTGGAGCGTGGACGCCTCGCAACCCGAGACGGCAAGCCACCAGCTAGTTTCGCTGTTGCTGGTGCAGATGGCGTGTTCGTCAAGGCCGATGCAGAATTGCGCCCACCAAACGCAATCAAGATCCGGAGTTCTACCGTAGCGCTGCCAATTGAGGTTCGTTACGCATGGCAAGACAACCCAGCAGACGCGAATGTCGTCGATGAGGTGTCGAAACTTCCAGCGCATCCATTCCGGGTGCGTGTTGAAATAGACCCAACCCAAACCCAACAAACCACCACGCCATGAATCAACAGCCCATTCCGCTCGCGCGTTCCATTCTTGGAATGTTCGCTGGATATGTCTGTTCGGTAGTGCTTGTCTTATTTATGGTGGGGTTGTGCTACATCCAACTTGGAGCGGATGGTGCATTTGCGCCGGACGCTTATCGTGACTCGTCGTTGTTCGAGGTATTGAAGTCAACCAGTGGGTTTGTGGCAGCGATTGCCGCTGGTTGGCTTGCATGTCGAATTGGTGGAACGCGCGCCACTGTCATGTTGGCGGTTCTGATCACAGTGACTGGCTTGGTCAACGGGTCGCTTGCATGGAACAAACAAGAATCTCGCAACGAGCCTTGGGTGGCAAGGGCACCAGGGGTGGTGAACTTCACGGTTGCGAGTGAAAACATACAAAATAGTGCTTTATATGTATTCGCCACACCATTTCTTGGGTGCGCGGGATCTCTGGTTGGTGGCGCGATGTGCATCATCATGAGGCGCGTCCGCTAGGCGGGCTGCACATCCCCGCGTGGCTATTTGTTTGGTTTCATCCAACTGCGCGCAGCAATGAATGCCGCCAGTGTGCCGAGTGATGCCACTGCATATCCCACCGCGTATGAGTGTGCCATATTTTGACGCATTGATTCAATACTCACACCATCGGTGACTTCAGTCTGAGCGGGCGTTTCGCCAAGCTGCATCATCAGTGTCACTGTTGCCGCAACGACGGCAACACCAACACTTCCGCCAATCTGTCGAAACGTTTGAACAAGACCAGAGACTTGGCCCCGATCTGAATGTGGTACCCGACCGAGTGCATCTGTATTGGTTGGACTCATGGTGAAAGCAATGCCAATGCCCAGCACGAACATTCCTGCTGCCATCACTGGATAACTCTGTGTCCAGGCACCTGTGGCCTGGATCAACATTCCCACTGTTGCTGCGGCGGTGCCCCACGATGCCGGGGCGCGCACGCCAGCCCGGTCGTACCAGCGACCGGCCACATGAACAACCAAAATCACAGGCGCCAGCATGGGGAGTAGTGACAATCCAGCTTGAAATGGCGTAAATCCAAGCACTTCTTGTGCATAGACAGACCCGGCGATCACCAGTCCAGTCATTGCAAACTGCATGCTTGCTATCACGAGCGCATCAGCAAGTAGCGCTCGATCTGAAAACAATCGCAACCGCAGTAATGGACGCGGGTGACGCAGTTGTCGCAATACAAACCCAGCAAGCACCACAACGCCACCGCCTAGCAACCCAAGGGTGGTGGGATCGGTCCACGCCATTGAACCGTCTGGTTGGATCGTTCCTATTTGTTGCAAGCCATAAACAAACGACGGGAGACCAAGAATCAGCAATACGCCACCAATCCAATCGATTGACCGATCGGCACTGCGAGCATCTCGTGGCCGCGCTACTAATGTCAGCATTATTGCGGCGGCCGCCACGGGTACGTTGAGCCAAAACACCCATGGCCATCCCATGTTCTCGACGATGAATCCGCCGAGCGCTGGTCCAATTGCCATGAAAGCTAAGGGAATTCCCACATACACCGCCATTGCCTTGCCGCGCTCGCCGGGTGCAAACGCGCCAATCACCAAAGCCCCCGACGCTGGCTGCATAAGACAGGCAGCCACGCCTTGCAATACCCGCCCAATGATGAGTTGTGTTCCATCGTGTGCAGACGCACACACAATGCTTGCAAGCGCAAAGCAAATGACACCAGTGACAAACGCCGGGACCTTGCCAACAAGATCGCCAATACGACCGCCCAGCGCCATCAGTGATGCCAATGTGATGAGATAGCTCGTGATGATCCATGTTTGATCAACAGCACTCATGGACAGTGCCGACCCAATCCGCGGAAGCGCAACACCAACCACTGTCATGTCCACAAAGATCATGGCAAGGCTGCCAGTCATTGCAAACAACACCAACCATCGGCGGCTTTGAATGCCGTCCGCTGCCATGTGGCCATGATGTCCGTGTGGAGGCTGGTGAGCGTGGTGTGGTGGCGTGTTGCTGCGATCCATCGCTTCTGTGCCTTAGGTCTATCTAATGTGTTGTATGTCGATGCGTGATCAGCGCGTTATGTCTGGTGCTGTGGGGCGAAGTGGCTCTGCACTAAATCGACCAGACTGAGAGAGAAATCGCTCTGGATTGGTGAATGTCACCTGCCGAACGAGACCTTCTAGGTGACCGCGACGGCGCATCTCCATCTGTGCTTTCGGCACAGCAATTGGGTCACTGTGCCCCCAATCACCCGCCGAATTCATCCAAATACGCTCGCTTCCATAGGTCTCGATGATGTCGACCGCTCGTTGGGGAGTGCATTTGGTGTCTGGGTAAAGCGTCATGCCGCACCAAAAGCCACGGTCAAGCACATGCTTAGCAGTGTGCTCCTCGACATGATCAATCAATATCCGTCCGGGATCAAGCTTTGGAAACCGACGAATGGCATCAAGTATCAGAAGTGTGCCCTTGAGCTTGTCTTCTAGATGCGGCGTATGCACCAACACCAAGAGGTTGTGGTCGCTTGCCAGCTGTAAGTGCGCTTCCAAGATCTCCATTTCATTGCGACTGTTCTTATTGAGGCCAATCTCACCAATACCAAGAACATTCTGCTTCTTGAGAAACTCAGGAATGAGCGCAATTACCTCGCGTGCAAATACGGGGTCTTCAGCCTCCTTGGGGTTGATGCAAAGCCAGCTGTGATGCCTAATTCCATACTGAGCTGCCCGTCGTGGCTCAAACTCTGTGAGCTGCCGGAAATAATCGAAGAATCCCTGGGGGCTTGATCGGTCGTAACCAGCCCAGAATGCCGGCTCGGTAATCGCGACACAACCAGCGCGCGCCATGTGGACATAGTCGTCTGTGCTTCGGCTCACCATGTGAACATGTGGGTCGATGTACATAGTTACGTTCCCTTCCCATGGATATCAAAGGCGCCTGTGGCACCTTTCACATGAGCGGCGGGTATTGGACCGGTGCTCGTATCACTGAGAGATTCAAGAATTCGACGGGTTCGCTCTGGTTTGCCATCAAGGAGCAGGCCTATCGCGGCGCGATACGCAGCCATTCGATAGTCATCCGCACCAGGACCAGCGCGGTCGATGCGGTCGAGGAAAGCCGCCACATCAAGCAGACGCGCGCGGTGTTCCATGAAATACGCATCGACCACTTGTGTGCGCGTCATGGGACAGTAGGGTTGTTTGGGCGCTGCTTCGCTCATATCGGAAGTCTAGAGGTATGGCGATCATGTCACGCCAAGGGTAGTGATGTGGTGTGGCACCACGCCAATCGGCATGCAATACGTTCATTCATCACCATATTTAGGCCTCGATCGCGGCCATCGCTATTGCCGACCGGAGGTGGGCTGGTTCAATCGAATGGACATTCACAGGATCCCCGATTCTGCGAAGAAGCGTGATTGTCAGTTGCCCACCAAGGTGTTCCCGGAACTCAGCAAGCCCAGCCATGATGGCGTCGATGTCTGCTAGCAACACATGAGTCACCGGCAGCCCAAGTGCTCGCAAGACCGCGATAACCCGGCGGGCCTCGCTCATTTGCATCAATCCAGAACACCCTGAGTAGAGCGTATCGATGGCCACACCAATCGCAACAGCTTGACCATGGGGCAAGGCGCCATGTGTCATTCCCTCAAGTCGATGCGCTAACCAATGACCAAAGTCAAGCGGGCGCGCGCTGTGTGCCTCGAATGGATCGCCGCCCTGCATGATGTGCCTGTAATGCAATTCCGCACTACGAATGATCACAGGTATAGCGGCACTCATTGACCGTGTGCGAATATCGGTTGCGCTACTTTCAATACGCGCGAACAGTTCAGGGTCGCGCAGCAAGGCGATTTTTACCGCCTCACTAAAGCCACCACACCATGACCAATCCGGTGATGACTG
>JBIKQN010000053.1:0-7611 GCA_044349615.1 Phycisphaerales bacterium | reverse complement strand
TGTGCTGATCATGTCTGATCATGTGCTGCTTGTACGGCACCGCACTCGTCCCAGCCGCGGTCCACTGGCTATCAATCAAAGAGTTCTTCTGATCGTGCCGGTGGCTCAAGACCCACGTGCCGGAATGCTGGCGGCGTGAGTCGCCTGCCCTGCCGAGTACGTGCCAAGAAGCCAACTTGCAACAGATATGGCTCGACCACATCTTCAAGAGTGAGCGCATCTTCGCCAATCGTGGCAGCGATTGCCTCAAGCCCTGCTGGCCCACCTCCATAGGTGGTTGCTAGCGTTCGCAAGTAACGGCGATCAAGTTCATCAAGCCCCAAGGCGTCAACGCCCTCAAGCGCAAGCGCGTCGTCCACTACACGAGTGTCTAATCGTCCAGACGCACGCACTGCGGAGAAGTCGCGCACACGGCGCAACAGTCGCAGCGCCACGCGCGGCGTCCCGCGACTGCGTTCGGCAATCGATTGCAGCGTGCTTGCCGTGATTCCGTCCATGCGGAGCAGCCCAGCCGCACGCGCAAGGATGGCAACAATATCTGCAACGGGATAGAAGCCCAGATTGTGGGCAATCCCAAAGCGCGAACGCAGCGCCTGGGTCAGCAAGCCCGAACGTGTCGTTGCACCGATCAGCGTGAACGGGCGCAGGCCGATCGTCACCACCTTGGAATTCATGCCGCTATCAACGGTGAAGTCGATGCGAAAGTCTTCCATCGCCGGATAGATGTATTCCTCAACTGCAGTCGGCAGTCGATGGATCTCGTCAATGAAGAGGACATCATGCGCCTCCATCTTGGTGAGCGTGCCAATCAAATCCGCTGCTTTTGTCAGGGCTGGTCCACTGGTCACATACGCCCGCGTGCCCATTTCTGCGGCAATCACATGAGCCAGTGTTGTCTTTCCGAGCCCCGGTGGCCCGTGCAACAACACATGCTCCATCGGTTCACCGCGTCCCTGCGCTGCCTGGATCGCAATGCGAATCCGTTCTATGAGATCTCGTTGACCGATGTATTCATCGATGCGAACCGGACGCAACGCACCCGACGCCTGCTCGGCATCCGTGGCTTGTTCTGCTGCAGAAACGATGCGTTCGCGTGCCATGCCAACGAAGACCGTCAGAACTGAACCTGCGGAGCATTGCGCTGCGCCGGATCATCCACTTCGAAGAATGGCAGGTCTTGGAATCCGCACATGCGCGCAATGAACAACGCCGGGAATTGCCGCGCCGTGGTGTTGAACGTCTGCGCCGCGCCGTTGTAACCGCCGCGGGATCCAGCGATTCGATTTTCGACCTGCGAAAGCTCGCCTTGGAGTTGCAAGAAATTCTGATTCGCTTTGAGATCTGGGTAGGCCTCAGCAACCGCCATCAATCGACCAAGCGCACCGCTCAAGCCCTGTTCGGCCTTGAGGCGCTCGTCCATGTTCATGCCAGGTCGCACGGCGGCAGCGCGCGCAGAGATGACACTCTCGAAGGTCTGCTTCTCGTGTGTTGCGTAGCCCTTGACCGTATTGACCAAGTTTGGCACCAGATCATGGCGGCGCTTCAATTCAACATCGATACCACTGAAGGCGCCCTGCGCAGCAATGCGCGAGCGCGTCAGCGTGTTGTAAACACCAATACCCCACAGAACAAGGATGATGGCCAAGATGGCGATCACCCCGATAAGTCCCAACGCGGCGAGTCCGATTCCTGCACCCATCGAAGTCCTCCTTGAGCCAGCGAAAGCCGACCACGGGTGAACGATACCCCAATCAGCGCTTCGGGTCTGCAGACGAAGCCGCCATCCGCAGCACCGCCGCAAACTCCGCCGCAGTCACCGGAGTCACGCTCAGCCGATTCCCCTTCTGAAGCGCTGCCATGGACTTCAGGACAGGCGATGCCCGTAATTCGTCAAGTTTCACCACTCGGCTAAAGCACTCCACAAATTTCAGGTCGCGCATCATCCACCGGGGTGCGGCCTGCGTTGACTTTGGGTCGTGATACTCGCTCTTGGCATCAAACTGGGTTGGATCGGCGCGAGGCTCGCCAACCACCTCAGCAATCCCTGCAATGCCCGTTGGATCAGCATTTGAGTGGTAGATCAGTACTTTGTCACCCGCCGCCATGGAGTCGCGCATGAAATTGCGAGCCTGGTAGTTACGGATGCACTCCCAGCCAGTGATGCGGTCGCGGCGCAGGTCTGTGATGGAGTAGACGGTCGGTTCGGTCTTGCAAAGCCAGTAGGAGGACATGCACCGAGGATATGCTCGTTGCAGATGCTCGTTGCAATCCTCAGCGCCGCACTCGTGACCGTGCCACCCGCTGCGGGGGCGCCGGGTACCACGCCGCCAACTCAAGCGCCTGCGTCCCCGCCATCGGAGGACGCTGCAACCCCTGATGCGCAGTCCACGGCCGCGCCGACGCCGACCCCCGCCGAAGCACCCACGGCGCGTCCAGCCCACGGAAGCGGTGCGAACCCAAGCCGCGACGCCCGCAGTGCCGCTCGCGCAACGGCCGAATCTGAGTTGATGGCCACACTGGTGCCGGCACCACTGACTGTTGAAGAGATGCGCGCTACCGCCACTGCGCTTGGCGCCCACACCGGTATTCAGGATTCTCTTGATGCCTTGATGCTGCAATACGAATCACTCACCAAGACGCCCTATGCGAGCGCCTCAGCCGCTGTCAGCGCACGACTTTCTGCGGCATACCGAAGCGCAACCGCCACTGGATCCTTGGAGCCAATGGCCGGACCCGAACTTGCCACGCTCCTTGAAGCGACCAGCGACTGGCGCCGCACACTTGCTGCAGCGGACAACGAATTCATCACGCGAGCCGCAACACTCCGGACCGGCGAGCCAACGCAGTCGCCTGGTCTTGCTCTCTTCCTGCGTGTGGTCAAGCGGGACGATGTTCCTGTCAATGATCCCGGGGCCGCTCTTCGTCTACCTGATTTACTGAATGAATCGGGCATCACTGGCATTGATCGCCGCCGCATTGAAGACGCACTTGAACGGCACTGGACGCGCATGGCGAACGTCATTGCCGCACGCCGAGTGGAATTGATCGCCAACGCCCTCGATCGCGCGCGCCTTGAGGAATCGTGGGGTCCTGCATGGGAACTGACGGCATCACAGGGCACTATTGATGAACGCGTCCGTCGCCTTGATCAATACGCCGCAAGAGACCGCGCTTCAGAAGCACCGCTACGTGCAGCCAATCATGATGCAGCCTTGGCACTCCTACGCTTGCTACCAGCGCCCGCTGCAGAGCGAGTCCGCGATGCTGCCGATCGATCTATCTGGCCATGGATCTTTGATTCCGAACGCGCCCTTGAGCAGGCCGTTACCCGTGCCACTGACATCGCCGGTCCACAGCTGGGCGAACCACTGACCGCCATAATGTATGACCTGAAGTTACGCCTCAATGCATCACGCCGCGAGCTGAGCAAACGAGCAGCAAACTCTGAAGAATTTGATGCCATTGTCGCTAGCGCTCAATCTGGCGCACCGCCGCAGGATGTTGTTGCACTCCTCAGCTCCCAACGGCGCTTGCAGGAATTGATTGACAAGCGGCGCCGACTCGTACGCGAAGCAGCCGTTCGCATGGAACAAGCTGCATCCGGCGATCCACGCACACGAGCGATCTTCGCCGAACGAATCACCGCCTGCGATGCAGAATCTCGAACTGCACAGTGGCGCCTTGCTGGAATCGATGAGCGCATTGCACAACTGAATACTGGCGCTGCGGATGAAAGCCCGTCAAACACCACTGATACCCCATGAACAAGCAGATAGGCGCCATACGGATTCGCCGCAGCGCATTGGCTGGACTCGCACTCGCCAGCACATGCATTGCAGCATTTATGGCTGGCCCTCAGGTGACAACCGCCGCTCCGCCACCAACGCCTGTCCCGCTTGCGCCTGTCACACCGCTCACCGCCCGCGTCGAGAGCGCGCGCGGAACATTTCGAATCACGCTGCGCACTGCCGAGGCACCCATCTCATGCGCCAACTTTGTCAACCTCGTGCAGCGCGGCGCGTACGACCGCAGCGCATTTCATGATTGGACGCGCGTCCTGCGCCAGAGTGGCGGCCCGGCACAGTCCTTTGATCCTGGCTACACCATTCGGCGTGAATTCAGCGCGAAACTCATGTTTGATGGACCCGGCATGGTGGCCATGCAGAAAGCGCCGGATGGCGAACACGCACACGGCACTCAGTTCTTTGTGACTGTCAAAGAACAATCGCGATGGAACCTCGACATACCGATCTTTGGAACCATTGCCTCCGGTCAAGAGGTCGTCGATGCACTTGAGAAGGGCGACGCCATCACACAGATCGCTATTGAAGGTGACCCCACCCCACTGCTGCAGCGCTTCACCAAAGAGGTTGCTGCCTGGAACACTGCACTTGACGCCGCCATGATCCGCGCACGCTTGCCCGCACTTCGAAACGCGGCTGCTGTACCCACGGCCCCTGCCACGCCTGCTCTGCCAGCAACACCAGCACCGCCCGCTAGGCCGCATACGCCCACTGAGCCTGCCTCCCCTCGCTAAGCGCGAACCTCTAATTCCAACTCTCACCCTTGGGCCAATCGCCACTGTGCTGCCGCTCGGCTTGGGCAATCAACCGCTCCAGATCCACGATCGCATCGCGCACAATTTCTGCGCGCCGAAATGCGTTCGGCTCAGCAAGCAAGCGGTATCGATCCTCTGCGTTACGGACGAGCGCATACCCAGCCACTTCAATCGCTGCATGGGTAGGAACATCATCGCGCGCAAACCAATCAAGGACATGACGCGCCGCGGTCACGCGCTCCAAGCGTGGACGGGCCAGCAATGCATGCATCGCTCGGCGCACACGAAGCATCGCCGGCCGGGTCAGCGCCGGCGGTTCAATCGGCGCTAACTTCGCCATGCGGTAGGGGCGCGCATCATCTGCCTCGTGCATCGCCACAATGGATGCACGCGCCACGCCATGCAGGATGATGTCATGCCGACCATCAGCGAGTCGTCGATGCTGAACAATTCGACCAACGCACACCACGGGTCGAAGCGCAGGAGCATCTGTATAGGAATCACGCCATGCTTCGCCATCAAAGGTTGCCATTGCAATTGGCGCTGTGTGTTCAAAGTCACCACTTATTGAATGGCCAAGCGCATCAAGCACCATTCGCCGATAGCGCGGCTCGAAGACATGAAGTGGCTGCAAAGCGTGCGGAAGCAGTGACACCGTTGGTAGCGGAAAGAGCGCTACCGGGTGTGAGAAATCAACTGCATCGGCATCGAACATGACAGCATGGTAGGCAGGCAACACTCACGGCGTTCGAGTGCGAAGTTCAATACAACCTTCGCCACGCTCGCGACGGATGTCACGGCGTTGGCTCACCGCCTCACGCCACGCATCAAGCACTCCTAGCCGATCAAGCGCAGCAACGGCTGTGTTGCCTAGGAGATCACACTCAGCTGCCGGAACCACCCCATCGGAAAGGATCTTCATACGACGCCACAACTCACGGCGCTGGCTTCGTGGTGGGTTTGAAGCGTCCACAAGACGGTCATGCATCGCCTGCTCCTCTTCACCCATGAATGCAATCGGGGGAGCTTCAAGGACAGCAGTACCTAACCGACCCCATTCCTGCCAGAATCCAGAGAGATCCGCAACCGTTGCAGAGCGCCGCTGCATCCGCGGCACAACAAACGGTAGGCCAAAGAGGTCAATATCAGCTCCATTCGGCGCACGCCGAAGATCAAGCAGTCGGCGCACATTCGCCAACGCTTCCTCATAGCGATCAAACCCCATGGTGTCGCGGTAGGTGTGCGCGCACGCCGCGTGCAGTTCCACGCTCACCGCATCAACGCCAGCATCCACCATCGCCTCGATCACCCCTGACGAGGCCAGCAACTCCGTGCGCACATGCACAGCCCGTACTCCAGCATTCTTTGCCATGCGAATGAATGTCGGCAGTTCTTGATGACGCATCGGATCACCAAGACCGGCGAAACTAATGACCACATCACGCGCATCAATCAGTTGCTCCAAGATGCGTTCCATCAGCGCATGCGTCATTGGTGGACGCTGAATTGTCCCGTAGCGATGCGGACTGGCACTCCCATTTGCAAAGCGTCCCGTGCAAAGTTCTATGAGCAGGTGCTGTGGAGCAAATGTTGGAAGTGCTGCATATTGCCGCTCGAGTGCAGGGACAATTTCTGACCACCCTGGGAATGCACTGCCGGTCTCTGGCAGAATCGGCTCTAAGCCACGGCGCATGCGAATCTTGGCACGCGGCGAATCAAAGATCGCGCGCACTGTTGCAATTCGTGCTGCAAATGGCGCATGCACCACCCAGCGAGGCGCACTACGAAGGTCGTAAGTCCACTTTCCGCGCAGACCTGCCATCGCACCGACCGTTGCACCGGGACCACGATCGGCTAAAAATCGCAGCGCGTCTAGGCCCGCAGCGCACGGCGAGAGTCCCGGCGGCGCGTCACCAAAGACCACACCACGGCGGCCCACTGCATCAAAGCGCGCCGCTACGTCCTCAATGCCAGCGCCGCCATCTATGAGCACCAGTGGCCAATCGGCGCCAACAATAATTGCGCCATCAATTCGACGCGCCGCCAAGCATTCGGCAATGGCATGCGGCGTCAGCATCTCATCAAAGACAGTGCTGCCGCCAATGCCACCACCCCACATGGAATCACACCAGAGTCGGCTTGCAGCAATCGCCTGCCATTCATCGCCGCGCAGGGAACCAGCGCATGCTTCAACTTCCACCGGAACGCGAACGCGCACATTCCCCAACAGAGCCGACATGGCGTCCGGCGCATCGGTCAGAACAATGATCCGCTCAATGCTCGGCGAACTAGCCACGCGCTCCACCGTACGCACCAAGACTGGTCTGCCACCAAACTCACTATCAAGATGTCGCGGAACTCCTGTTCCACCGTACTGCGAATCCGCAACAATGACGCCCACAATGGAGCGCGGCTTTCGTGCAAGAGCAACTTCAATATCAATCCGCGGCGTTGCCGTCCGGCGTGGCAGTGGAAGTGCGCGACGAACCACGGCATGGCGCAGAAGTACCTCGCTGATGGGCATTTCCACTGCATCTGGAACAATTCCAGCACCCGCGTCAAGCACCCGCAAACCGGCTTCTCGATCGGCACTCACAAACGCACGCACCCGGCGCATGGCGGCGTCATGAAACTCCCGACGCTGCATGCCAAGACGCCATTCAAGTGTCGCGAGCGTGATGAACGGATTGAGTTGTGCACTCCACGCCGAATCAAGCGCAGTGCCACGAGCATGCCACACTCCATCGAGCCCCAATGGATCAACGCCGACCAATGCCACCGGATCACAACCGATATGCCGAAGCAATCGATGCGCACGCTCCTCTGCACGGCCAGCACCCAACGATCCAAATTGCGTGGAGTCTCCGCCGCCTTCACCCGTCAGTCGCATCGGCCCACTCCACCAGCGCAATGCAGCCGACTCCAACACTGCCGGAGCCACCAGCGTGGTGCCTGAAAGCAGGCGCACGGGCAGCTGCCCAAGAATCGCTTCAAGATCAGGCTCCTCAACACCAAGCACCACCGCATCCGGAGCAATGCCTGCTGCTACCAAC